>NZ_JASJVC010000003.1:0-121782 GCF_035019905.1 Sphingomonas sp. 10B4
AGATGTGTATAAGAGACAGACAAGAAATTGATTTCACGCGGAGACGCGGAGACGCGGAGAAGAAAGGGCGTAGCGCTACGCGGTTATTCGTGGCGGAGCGCGTCGATCGGGTTGAGGGCTGCGGCGCGGCGGGCGGGGAAATAGCCGAAGACGACGCCGATCACCGCCGAGATGCCGAATGCGATCAGGTTGATCTGCGGCACGAACAGGAAGTCGACCTTCATCACCGGCGCAAGGCCAAGGATCGCGAGTTGCGCGACGACGAGCCCGATCAACCCGCCGAGCATCGACAGCGCGATCGCCTCGACGAGGAACTGCATCAGCACCTCGTTCGCGACGGCACCGATCGCGAGGCGGATGCCGATCTCGCGCGTGCGCTCGGTCACCGAGACGAGCATGATGTTCATGATCCCGATCCCGCCGACGATCAGGCTGATCGCCGCCACCGCGGTGACGATCCCGGTCAGCAAGGTGGTCGATTGCGTCAGCGTCGCCGAGATTTGCGCGGTATCGAAGATGTTGAAATCGTCGTCCTTGCCGCCGGTGATGTTGCGGCGTTCGCGCAACAGATCCTCGATCGAGGATTGCACCGCCGCGCTCGAATAGGCCTGGTCGACGCCGACCAGCATCAGCTTGAGGTCGGTCGTGCCGGTGAAGCGGCGCTGCACCGTCTTCAGCGGCATGATGATGACATCGTCCTGATCGCCGCCGAAACCCGCCTGCCCGCGCTTCGACAACAAGCCGATCACGTCGCACGAAATCCCGGCGATGCGCAGCCGCGTGCCGAGCGGCGACGCGCCGCGATAGAGATTGTCGTTGACGGTATTGCCGATGATGCAGATCGATTTGCCTGCGGCTTCCTCCGCCGGGGTGAAAATGCGCCCCTCGGCGAGCGGCCACGGCTGGACCTGGAAATAGGCATTGGTCGTGCCGTTGACCGTGGTCGACCAGTTCGCGCCTTCGTAGATCGCGGTGCCGGTGGTGCCGGCCTGCGCCGCGACTGCAGTCACACCAGCGATCTGGTCGCGGATCGCGGCGGGGTCGTCGGCCTTGAAGTCTGGCGGACGCGGTCCGCCGCCGCCACGACCGAAACCCTGACCAGGGCGAATCTGGAGGATGTTGGTGCCGAGCGCGGCGATCGATTTCTGCACCGCCGCGGTCGTCGCCTGGCCGAGCGTCACCATCGTCACCACCGCCGCAACACCGATGATGATGCCGAGCGTGGTGAGGAACGAACGCAGCTTGTGGCGCGCGATCGAACGCAGCGCGAGGAGGAGGGTCGTGCCGAACATTATGATTTCCCGCCCGCTTGCGGGAGGGGCGTGCCGGTGGGGCTATCGCTTGAGGCACTGCCCTCCCCTAACCCCTCCCGCAAGCGGGAGGGGGATTCGTCGGGAGTCTCCCCCGGCCGATGCTGCGCCTCGACGCGCTCGACCAGCCCGTCCTTGAAATGGACGATGGTATGCGCGAACGCCGCCATGTCGGGTTCGTGCGTCACCATGATTACCGTGATCCCGCTGTCGCGATTGAGCCCCGACAGCAGCTCCATGATCTCGATCGACCGCTCCGAATCGAGGTTGCCGGTCGGCTCGTCCGCCAGCAGCACCGACGGCGACGTCACGATCGCGCGCGCGATCGCGACGCGCTGCTGCTGCCCGCCCGACAGCTCGGCCGGCGTATGGTCCCACCAGTCGGCGAGCCCGACCTTGTCGAGCGCTGCCATCGCCAAAGCGCGCCGCTCCTTCTTCGCATCGCCGCGATACAGCAAGGGCAGCTCGACATTCTCGAGCGCGGTCGTGCGCGCGAGCAAATTGAACCCCTGGAACACGAAGCCGAGATACTTCCGCCGCAGCAACGCGCGCTGGTCGCGGTCGAGCGTCTCGACATGGACGCCCTTGAATACGAACGTCCCGCCGCTCGGCACGTCGAGACAGCCGAGGATGTTCATCGTCGTCGACTTGCCCGAGCCGGACGCCCCCATCACCGCGACGAAATCGCCCTGCGCAATGTCGAGGTCGATGCCCTTGAGCGCCTGGAACGCGGTCGCGCCCTCGCCGTAGGTCTTGATGACCTGACGCAGCGCGATGATCGGCGCGCCCGCGGCGGGCACATATTGGCCGGCGACGTGGGCGGCGGGCGCGTTACTGGCCACCGGCCTGCCCGCCCGACCGCTTGCGCTTGCCCGCCCCCGATGCGCTCGCGCCCGCCGCGAGCTGCCCGGTGATGACCTTGTCGCCGGGCTTGAGATTGCCGCCGATCACTTCGGTCATCGCGCCGTTGCTCTCACCCGTGGTAATCTGCACCGGCTGCGGCGTGCCCTGCGCATCGGCGATATAGACCGTCTGCGATCCGCCGCGCTTGACCGTCTCGCCCTTGCCCGTACCCGCGCCGCCACGCCGTGGACGACCGGGCATCAACGCGCCGGCGATGCCCTTATTGGCGCTCGCGCCCGTGTCGGTCGGCTTGAAGCGCAACGCGGCATTGGGGACGAGCAGCACGTTGGTCTTGGCGGTGGTGGTGATGTCGGCAGTCCCGGTCATGCCGGGGCGCAATTGGAGATTGGCGTTACCGACGCTCAACGTCGCGCTGTACGACACCACTTGCCCGGTCGTGGTCGTCGTCGTGGTCGTCGTGCTGGCTTGCGCCGACAGGTTCGATCCGAGATCGACGCGCGTGATCGCCGCGGGGAAGGTCTTGCCCGGGAAGGCGTCGACCGTGAAGACCGCGCTCTGCCCTTCCTTGACCGATCCGACATCGGCTTCGTCGATCGCGACCTGGAGCTTCATCCGGCTGAGATCCTCGGCGATGACGAACAGCGTCGGCGTGCTGAACGAGGCGGCGACGGTCTGGCCCGGCTCGATCTGTCGCGCGAGCACGACGCCGTTGACGGGCGAGCGGATCACCGTTTTCACGAGCTGCGTCGCGTTCGACGACAGCGTCGCGCGTGCCGAGGCGACATTGGCCTGCGCCGCCCGCACATTGGCGATCGCGCGGTTCCTGTCGGCGATCGCCTGGTCCATCTCGGTCTTGGCGGGGACGCGCCCGCCCGACAGGCGGCTGACCTCCTGGAAGCGCGCGAGCGTCGCATTCGACTGCGACAGCGTCGCCTGGTTCTGCGCGACCGTTGCGACCGCGGCATCGAGCGCGGCCTGGCTTTGGTTGACGGTATCCTGGAAGCGCGACGGATCGACCAACGCGAGCGGCTGTCCCTTGGTCACGCGGTCGTTGACGTCGACGACGACCTTGGTGACGAGCCCCGACAATTCCGAACCGACATTGACCTGGTTGGTCGGCGCGAGCTTGCCCGTTGCCGAGACGCTGACCGCCAATGCGCCGCGCGCGACGGTGTCGGTCGCATATTCGGGCTTGGCAGTGCCCCCGAAGCAGCTCTTGAGCAGGATGAGCAGCAACAGGATGCCGACGCCGACCGCAGCCCATTTCGCCCATCGGCGCCAGGCGGGAACCGACTTGGCGCCGAGAAATTCGTTGAGGTCGGTGCGCGCGGGATCGGCCATCTATCGTACCTGTGCGGGAGAGAGCGGGAGGGAGGTCGGGAGGGCGGCCGGATCGGCGGCACTGTCCCAGCCGCCGCCGAGCGCGAGATAGAGCTGGACGAGCGCGGTCGCCTGGTCGGACTGCGCCTGGCTCAGGCCGTTGCGCGCGGTGAGCAAGCTCGCCTCCGACGTGTTGAGCGTGGTGAAATCGGTCAGCCCCGCGCGGTATTGCGTGCGCGACAGAATCGCGCTGTTGTTCGCGGCATCGAGCGCGATCGCGAACTGGGCTGCACGGGCACGCGCGCTGTCGAGCGCGACGACCGCGTTCTCGACATCCTCGAGCCCCGACAGCACGGTCGATTTGTACGCGGCGAACGAGCCCTCCGCCGCCGCCTCGCTCGCGCGGACCTGCGAGCGCAGCCGCCCGCCGTTGAAGATCGCCTGCGTCAGCCCGGCGAACACCTGGCCCGCGATGCTCTGGAACAGGTCGCCGAGATGCGACGCGTCGGTCGAGACGCTGCCACTGATCGCGAGCGCCGGATAGAGCGCTGCCTTCGATATGCCGATCTGCGCCGTCGCCGCGGCAAGCGCGCGCTCCGCCGCGCGGACATCGGGGCGCTGGCGCAGCGTGTCGATCGGGATGCCGACCGCGACCGATGCCGGCCCCTTCGGGATCGGCCGCGCCGCCGCCAGCTCGGCCTTGAGCGCGCCAGGGGCCTGGCCGGTCAGCACGCCCAATCGCGACACCGCAGCGTTGTAATTCTGCTCGATCGTCGGGATCGTCGCCGCCGTCGAGGCGCGCTGCGAACGCGCCTGCTCGGCATCGAGCGACGAAACGAGCCCAGCCTGGACGCGGAAGCCCGCGATCTGGAGGTTGTCGTCCTGCAACCGCAGCGAATCGCGCGCATTGGCGAGCTGCGCTTGGTACAGCCGCGCGAGCATGTAGTTGCGCGCGGTCTCGGCCTGGGTCGACAGCACGACCGTCGCGTAATCATAGCCCGACGCCTGATATTGCGCGCGGCTCGCCTCGACCGTGCGGCGCACTTCGCCGAACAGCCCGACCTGATATTGCACGTCGAGCCCGAGCGACAGCGTGTCGCCCGATCCGCGCCCGGTGATGACCGTCGCGCCGCCGGGCAAGGTCGTCGTGCCGCCGCGAATACTTTGCGAGCGCGTATAGCCGCCCGACCCGCTCAGCGTCGGCAGCAATTGCGCGCGCGACTGGACCAGCGCTTCGCGTGCCTGGCGCAGCCGCGCGACGGCTTGGGCGATGTCGAGATTGTTGGTGCGCGCGCGCTCGACGATGCTCGCCAGCAGCGGATCGTTGAACTGCGTCCACCAAGCAGTGAGATCGGCGGCGGGGCGGCCGTCGCTCGGCACCGAATACAGATCGGGCACGCCGAGAGTCGCGGGCGTGGCGGGGTGGTAATCGGGGCCAACCGTACACGCCGCCAGCGGTACGGTGACGGCGAGCAGCAGGGAAAGGCGGTGACGCATGGTGTTCGTGTGGACTAGCACACCGTGCGAGGTCCACCGATTTATTGTCGCAACCTGTCGCGGTTCCGTCCTGACGCGATACGAAATGTCGGTATCGCGGATCGCGTCAGCGCGAGACGCCGCCCGCGGCTATTCCATCTCGAGGATCACCGCATCGACCGCGAGGCTGTCGCCGGGCGCAGCGTTGACCGATTTGACCGTGCCCGCCTTCTCGGCGCGAAGGATGTTCTCCATCTTCATGGCTTCCACCACCGCGAGCGGCTGCCCCGCCTCGACCTTGTCGCCCGCGCCGACATCGAGCCGCATCAGCAGGCCGGGCATCGGGCAGAGCAGGAACTTCGACAGATCGGGCGGGATCTTGGTGATCATGTGCTGCGCGTAGGGCGCGACATGCGCTGGGAGCACGCGCGCGACGTGACACGCGCCGCGCGTGGTGAGCTTGAAGCCGGTGCGGGTGCGCGAAATCTTGACGGTGAGCGGCGCTTCGTCGAGCTCGGCGTCGACATAGCGGTCGCCCGGCGTATATTCGAGCGCGATGTCGAGATCGGCATCGTCGACGGTGATCCCGTCGGTCGAGATCGACACGAGATGATCGCTGTCGCCGATCCGCACCGACCATTCCGACGGCGGGCGGAGCCGCTTGCCGAGCTGCCCGTCGATGCGGCGTGCGCGGTCGGCCTCGGCGGTCGCGGCGAAGGCGGCGATCGCGGCGAGCGCTTCGATCAGGTCTGCGTCGGCGGGGGCACCGTGGAAGCCGTCGGGATATTCCTCGGCGATGAAGCCCGTCGTGATATTGCCCGAGCGGAAGCGCGGGTGCTGCATCAGCGCCGAAAGGAAATCGATGTTGTTGCCGGGCCCTTCGATCTCGAACGCGTCGAGCGCGGCGATCTGCTCGTCGATCGCTTCCTCGCGGGTCGGCGCCCAGGTTATCAGCTTGGCGATCATCGGGTCGTAGAACATGCTGACCTCGCCGCCCTCGCGGACGCCGTCATCGACGCGGGTATAGGCTTCTTCTTGCCCCCCTGCCGCTTGCGGGAGGGGCGTGCCGGAGAGGTTCGCGCTCGCGGCACGCCCCTCCCCTAGCCCCTCCCGAAAGCGGGAGGGGGAAAGGTAGGGCGTCTCGCTGCTTTCGGGCGGATTGTACCGCACCAGCCGGCCAATGCTCGGCAGGAAGCCGCGATACGGGTCCTCGGCATAGACGCGGTTCTCGATCGCCCAGCCGTTGAGCTGGACGTCGTCCTGCGAGAAGCCGAGCGGTTCCCCCGCCGCCACGCGGATCATCAACTCGACCAGATCGAGCCCGGTCACCGCCTCGGTCACCGGATGCTCGACCTGCAGCCGCGTGTTCATCTCGAGAAAATAGAAGCCCTCGCCGGTGGTGTCGGCGCCCGACACGATCAGCTCGACCGTCCCCGCCGAGAAATACCCCACCGCGCGTGCGAGCGCGACCGCCTGTTCGCCCATCGCTTTGCGCATCTTCGGCGTGACGAACGGCGACGGCGCTTCCTCGACCACCTTCTGGTGGCGGCGCTGAATCGAGCATTCGCGCTCGCCGAGATAGACGATGTTGCCGTGCTGGTCGCCTATCACCTGGATCTCGATGTGGCGGGGCGATTCGATGAACTTCTCGATGAACACGCGGTCGTCGCCGAACGACGCGAGCCCCTCGCGCTTGGTCGCCTCGAAGCCTTCGCGCACGTCCTGCTCGGAATAGGCGAGCCGCATCCCCTTGCCGCCGCCGCCGGCCGAGGCCTTCATCATCACCGGGTAACCGATGCCCGAGGCGATCTCGACCGCATGATCGGTGCTGTCGATCTCGCCAAGAAAGCCCGGCACGACGTTGACGCCCGCCGCCTTGGCGAGCTTCTTCGATTCGATCTTGTCGCCCATCGCGGCGATCGCTTTCGGGGGCGGGCCGACGAACGCGATCCCGGCATCGGCGCAGGCGCGCGCGAAGCTCTCGCGCTCGGACAGGAAGCCGTAGCCTGGGTGGATACAGTCGGCGCCGGTTTCCTTGGCGGCGAGCAGGATCAAGTCGGCGAGCAGATAGCTTTCGCCCGCGGGGGGCGGCCCGAGCCGGACGGCTTCGTCGGCCATCAGCACGTGCGGGGAGCGCGCGTCGGCGTCGGAATAGACCGCGACGGTGGCGATCCCCATCTTCTTGGCGGTGCGCATCACGCGGCAGGCGATTTCACCGCGATTGGCGACGAGGATCTTCTTGAACACGCTAACTTCTCCCCTCCCGCTTGCGGGAAGGACCAGAGGAAGGCCCGTCCGCAAGAGGTGAAACCTGGAGGGAGGATGGCCCCTCCCCCTAACCCCTCCCGTAACCGGGAGGGGAACTCGTCATCACTGGTACCAGATCATCGATTTCAGTTGCGCCGTCCGCGCTCGCGTCAGGTCGGTCCGGCACGCCGCCATCGTCATGCCTTGCGCCGATCCGCCGGCATATTGCCCGCCCTCGATGACGCACTGCGCATCGCGATACTTGAGCCACGCACGCTGGCTCTCCAGCAAGGCGCCCGCATAACCGAACCCGCCGCCGCGCGACGTATCCTGCGCATCGCGGCCCTTCATATAGGCATAGGTCCGCTTCCACTGCGCGGTCATCGCGGCGTCGGCCTGCGCGTAGCTTGTACCCGTGCTGCGGTTCATCGCTGCCTGGGTCTGGATCGGCGCGGCGGTGAGAAGCAGCGCGATCAGCAGCACGTCTTTTCCTTCCGCATCGGTTCCTCGCCGACCATCGGGACGAGCCCGAGCTTGGCGAGCAGCGCGGCGTCCTTGTCGTCGCCGGCATTGCCCGTGGTGAGCAGCTTGTCGCCGGTGAAGATCGAGTTCGCGCCCGCCATGAAGCACAAAGCCTGCGTCGCCTCGGACATGCTCTCACGCCCCGCCGACAGCCGCACCATGCTCAGCGGCATGGTGATGCGCGCGACCGCGACCGTCCGCACGAACTCGATGTCGTCGATCGCAGCGAGCGGCGTGTCGGCGAGCATGTTGCCGAGCACGGTGCCCTTGACCGGCACCAGCGCATTGACCGGCACGCTCTCGGGATGGCGCGGCAGCGTAGCGAGCGCATGGACGAAACCGACGCGATCGGCGCGCGTCTCGCCCATCCCGACGATCCCGCCGCAGCAGACATTGATGCCCGCCTCACGCACGTTCTCGAGCGTGTCGAGCCGGTCCTGGAAGGTCCGCGTCGTGATGACCTCGGCGTATTTTTCCGGCGAGGTGTCGATGTTGTGGTTGTAATAATCGAGCCCCGCCGCGGCGAGCTGCTCGGCCTGGGCGGGCGTCAGCATGCCGAGCGTCATGCAGGTTTCCATCCCCATCTGGCGGACGCCCTGCACCATCTCGATGATCGCGGGCATGTCCTTGTCCTTGGGGTTGCGCCAGGCGGCGCCCATGCAGAAGCGCTGGCTCCCCGCATCGCGCGCCTGCGCGGCGGATTGCAGCACGGCGCGGACGTCCATCAGCTTGCTCGCCTTGAGCTCGGTCTCGGCCGAGGCGGACTGGTTGCAATAGCCGCAATCCTCGGGGCAGCCGCCGGTCTTGATCGACAAGAGCGTGCACAGCTGCACCTGCCCCGCAGCGTGGTGTGCGCGGTGCGTGGTCTGGGCGCGGAACATCAGTTCGTCGAAGGGCAGGTCGAACAAGGCAGCGATCTCGGCGCGGGTCCAGTCGTTCCTGGTGCGCCCCTCCCCTTCAGGGAAGGGGATGGGGGTGGGGGAAGTCTCACCGAGAACAGCGTCCGCATTCGCGGCACGGCCCCACCCCAACCCCTCCCCTGAAGGGGAGGGGCTATGCTTCGTAATCACGGTCATTTCACATCTTCCTCGACCGGCGGCATGTTATGCCCCAGCAATCGCAACACTTCGCCCGCAGCCTCGACCAGATTGGTCCCGGGTCCGAAAATCCCCTGCACGCCAGCGTCGCGCAGCACCTGATAATCCTGCGCCGGGATCACCCCACCCGCGATCACCTTGATGTCGCCGCGGCCGGCCTCGCGCAGATGGCCGATCAGCTCGGGGATCAGCGTCTTGTGCCCTGCCGCGAGCGACGACGCGCCGACCACGTCGACGTCGCTCTCGATCGCAAGCTTGGCGGCTTCGGACGGCGTCTGGAACAACGGCCCCGGCACGACATCGAACCCGAGATCGCCGAACGCCGACGACACGAGGTTGGCGCCGCGGTCATGCCCGTCCTGCCCCATCTTGGCGACGAGCATGCGCGGGCGGCGGCCGTTTCGCGTCTCGAGCGAGACGACGCCTTCTTTGAGCCCCTGCCACGCGGCGTCGAACTCGTGCGCGCCGCCGTAGATGCCCGATACCGGCGTCGGCACGGTGTCGTAGCGGCCGAACACATCCTCCATCGCCGACGAAATCTCGCCGAGCGTCGCGCGCTGGCGGGCGCATTCGACCGCGAGCGCGAGCACATTGGTCGTACCGCGCGCACCTTCGCGCAACGCGTCGAGCGCCGCCGTGCATTTCGCCTCGTCGCGCCCTGCCTTCGACCGCGCGATCCGTGCGATCTGCGACTCCCGCACCGCGACGTTGTCGACGTCGAGAATGTCGATCGGGTCCTGCTCAGCGAGCTTGTACTTGTTGACGCCGACGATGACGTCCTCGCCCTTGTCGACGCGCGCCGCGCGGCCGGCCGAGGCTTCCTCGATCATCGCCTTGGGCCAGCCCGCCGCAACCGCCTGCGCCATACCGCCCTCGGCCTCGACGCGCTGGATGATCTCCCACGCCTTGTCGACCAGTTCCTCGGTCAGCGCCTCGATATAATAGCTGCCGCCGAGCGGATCGACGACCTTGGTCATCCCCGTCTCTTCCTGCAGCACGATCTGCGTGTTGCGCGCGATCCGCGCCGAGAAATCGGTCGGCAGCGCGATCGCCTCGTCGAGCGCATTGGTGTGGAGCGACTGCGTCCCCCCCAGCATCGCCGCCATCGCCTCGACCGTGGTGCGGATGACGTTGTTGTACGGATCCTGCTCGGTCAGCGACACGCCGCTCGTCTGGCAATGCGTGCGCAGCATCTTGGAGCGCTCGTCCTTGGCGCCAAGATCGGTCATCACGCGGTGCCAGAGCTTGCGCGCGGCGCGCAGCTTGGCGACTTCCATGAAGAAGTTCATGCCGATCGCGAAGAAGAACGACAGCCGCCCGGCAAACGCGTCGAGATCGAGCCCCGACGCCATCGCCGCCTTGGCATATTCGCGCCCATCGGCGATCGTGAACGCCAGCTCCTGCAGCTGCGTCGCGCCCGCTTCCTGCATGTGATAGCCGGAGATCGAGATCGAATTGAACTTGGGCATATGCGCCGATGTGTAGGCGATGATGTCCGAGATGATCCGCATGCTCGGCTCGGGCGGGTAGATATAGGTGTTGCGGACCATGAACTCCTTGAGGATGTCGTTCTGGATGGTCCCGTCGAGAAGCGCCTGAGGCACCCCCTGCTCCTCGCCCGCGACGATGAAGAAGGCGAGGATCGGGATCACCGCGCCGTTCATCGTCATCGAGACCGACATCTTGTCGAGCGGAATGCCGTCGAACAGGATCTTCATGTCGTCGATCGTGTCGATCGCCACGCCCGCCTTGCCGACATCGCCGGTCACGCGCGGATGGTCCGAGTCATACCCGCGATGCGTCGCCAGATCGAACGCGACCGACAGCCCCTTCTGCCCCGCCGCCAGGTTGCGGCGGTAGAAGGCGTTCGACGCCTCGGCGGTCGAGAAGCCGGCATATTGCCGGATCGTCCACGGACGCCCCGCATACATCGACGCGCGCACCCCGCGCGTGAACGGCGCGAAGCCCGGCAGGCCGGGGTCGATCCCCTCGACATCGGCCGCGGTGTAGAGCGGCTTGACCGCAATTCCCTCGGGCGTCTGCCAGGTCAGGTCGCGACCTTTGACTTCCTTGGCAGCAGCCGCTTGCCAGTCGCTCAGCGTTGGTTTGTCGGTCATAATGGGATGTTGTCGTGCTTTTTCCACGGGTTTTCGAGCGCCTTGCCGCGCAGCTTGCGCAAGCCAAGCGCGATGCGGCGGCGCGTCGAGTGCGGCTGGATCACCTCGTCGATGAACCCCTTGCTCGCCGCGACGAACGGGTTGGCGAAGCGCGCCTCATACTGCGCGGTCTGCTCGGCGATCTCCTCGGGCGAGCGACCGCGGAAGATGATCTCGACCGCACCCTTCGCGCCCATCACCGCAATCTCGGCGGTCGGCCAGGCGTAATTGAGGTCGCCGCGCAGATGCTTCGACGCCATCACGTCGTACGCGCCGCCGTAAGCTTTCCGCGTGATCACCGTGATCTTCGGCACAGTCGCCTCGGCATAAGCGAAGAGCAGCTTGGCGCCGTGCTTGATGATGCCGTTCAATTCCTGCGCGGTGCCCGGCAGGAAGCCCGGCACATCGACGAAGGTGACGATCGGGATCTCGAACGCGTCGCAGAAGCGCACGAAGCGCGCCGCCTTTTTCGACGAATTGATGTCGAGGCAGCCGGCGAGCACCATCGGCTGGTTCGCGACGAAGCCGACGGTGCGCCCCTCGATCCGCCCGAACCCGATGATGATATTGCCGGCATGCGTCGGCTGGACCTCGAAGAAATCGCCCTCGTCCACCGTCTTCCGGATCAGCTCGTGCATGTCGTACGGCTGGTTCGCGCTCGCCGGCACCAACTGGTCGAGGCTGTGCTCGATCCGGTCCCACGGATCGGACGACGGCCGTTCGGGCGATGCTTCCCGGTTCGAGGCGGGAAGGAAATCCACGAAGTCGCGGGCCGCGAGCAGCGCCTCGATATCGTTCTCGAAGGCCACGTCGGCGACCCCCGACTTCGTGGTATGCGTCACCGCTCCACCCAGTTCCTCCTGCGTGACGATCTCGTTGGTAACGGTCTTCACTACATCTGGGCCGGTGACGAACATGTAGGAACTATCCTTCACCATGAAGATGAAGTCGGTCATCGCCGGGGAATAGACGGCACCCCCGGCGCATGGCCCCATGATGAGAGAGATTTGCGGCACGACGCCGCTCGCCAGAACGTTGCGCTGGAACACCTCGGCATAGCCGCCGAGCGAGGCGACGCCCTCCTGGATGCGCGCGCCGCCGCTGTCGTTGAGCCCGATCACCGGCGCGCCGACCTTGAGCGCCATGTCCATGATCTTGCAGATCTTCTGCGCGTGGCGCTCGCTGAGCGAACCGCCGAACACGGTGAAATCTTGGCTGAAGACGAACACCAGCCGGCCGTTGATCGTGCCCGAACCCGTGACCACGCCGTCGCCGGGGATGATCTGGTCCTGCATTCCGAAATCGACGCAATTGTGCTCGACATACATGTCGAGCTCCTCGAACGAGCCCTCGTCGAGCAGGACAGTGAGCCGCTCGCGCGCGGTCAGCTTGCCCTTGGCGTGTTGCGCGGCGATGCGTTTTTCACCGCCACCCATGCGGGCGGCTTCGCGCTTGCGGTCCAGTTCGGCGAGGGTCGAAGACATGCGCACTCCCTTAGGTCGCGCTCGTCTTGCCGCTCTGCGCGCACTATGCAAATGTGGTTTTGCAAATATGCGTGTGGAAACTTCACAATGCCCGTCCCCCAATCGCGCCGATCGTTCGACGGCTACCGTGTCCGCGCGGTGCGCAAGCAGCTCGGCTTGAGCCAGGCCGAGATGGCGCGGGCACTCGCCATCTCGGTGTCGTATCTGTCACAGATCGAGAGCGGCGACCGGCCGATCACCGGCAACGTGCTGGCGGCGCTCGCCACGCACTATCCGCACGACTGGTCGGCGATCGACCCGAGCGAGACCGAGACGCTGCTGTCGGATGTGATCGACGCCTGTTCGGACCCGAGCGTCGGCGACGTCGTTGGTGATCTCAGCGATATCGAACGCGTCATCCGCCAGCACCCGTTGATCGCGCGCCGCCTCGCCGCGCTCTATGCGACGCAGCGCGCAAATCTCGCGCAATTGCGCGCGCTCGACGATCAGGTCGGCGCCGAGGGCAGCGCACGCCGCCTGCCGTGGGAAGAAGTGCGCGACTGGTTTCACGCGCAGCAGAACTACATCGACGAGATCGACCGTGCCGCCGAGCGGATCGCCGCCGAATTCGCCGACGGCCCGGCGCTGCAGCAGATCGAGGCGCGGCTGCTCAACCGCTTCGGGGTGCGCGTCGCCCCGATCGCAAAGGGCGACAGCGCGATCCGCGCGTTCGATCCGGCGGGCGTGCTGCATGTCGATCCGTCGCAGCCGGCGGAGAGCATACTGTTCTCGGTCGCGTATCAGCTCGCGCGGCTCGAATTCGGCGATCTCGTCGCGAGCATCGCCGCGCGCGGATCGCAGACGAGCGTCGGACGCCAACTGCTCGGCGCGGGCATCACCAATTACGCCGCCGGGGCATTGCTGATGCCGTATCTCGCCTTCCGCCAGGCCGCGCGCGAATGTCGCCACGATGTCGACCAGCTCCGGCTCCAGTTCGGGACGAGCTTCGAGCAAACCTGCCACCGCCTCTCGACGCTCCAGCGCCCCGGCGCACTCGGCATCCCCGTCTTCTTCTGCCGCGTCGACATGGCGGGCAACATCACCAAGCGGCATTCGGCGACACGGCTCGAATTCGCGCGCTTCGGCGGGGCCTGTCCGCTCTGGGTGGTGCACGAAGCCGTGGCGATCCCCGATCGCATCCTCGTCCAGCTCGCCGAGACGCCCGACAGCGTGCGCTACGTCTCGATGGCAAAGGGGCTCGTCAAACCCTCGAACAGCTACACGCGCGCCCCGCGCCGCTACGCCGTCGCGCTCGGCTGCGAGGAGCGCTACGCGCCCGCCTTCGTCTATGCCGATGGGTTGCGCACCGACAGCAGCGCAACCCCGATCGGCAGCTCGTGCCGCGTCTGCCCGCGCGCCGATTGCGACCAGCGCGCCTTCCCGCCGGCCGCGAGCGATTTGCACATCGATCCCGACCGGCGTGGGCGGATCCCCTATGAACTCCGCACCACGCCGTAGCGGCCGCGGCGGACGCTCCGGTTGCGGCGCCGTTCCCGCGTCACGCGACGGTGCGCGTTACTCGAAGGTGCGCGCGAGGTCGGCGGGAACGTCCGCCTTGGGATCGTTGCCGAAGCGGTTGGGGCCCGGCGTGCCGGCGGTGCAATACCAGACGAACACGAGGATGCTGCAGACCAGCGCGGCAAGCCCGGCGACCCCTGCCAGAATCATCACGCCCATGTTTCCCGACGCCGCGCTGCCCGCCACAGCGAAGATCGCGACGAATACCGGGACCATCGGCAGCAGGATGTACCAGCCGCTGCGGTCGATGTCGTGCATCCGCCGCACCGCGACCGCGATGTTGGGCAGCAGCACCGCGAGCGAGAAGATATTGCTGAGGATCCCGCCGCGCAGATTGCCCGCCGCAGCGACGCTACCCGGCACTGCACTCGTCGTGCCGGTGGCCTGTCCGCCAAGCCCGAGCGCTGCATCGATGAAGCTGAGCACGATGCCGACGATCACCTGGAACAGGATCCACATCCAATATTCCTTGCGGCGCGAGCGGCCATTGAATTGCGCGTAGCGCTTCAACGGCAAGATCATCCATTCCATCGTCTGTCCCCTGGCGCGGGCTGCGCATGCTCATAGTGTTGCGGCCAAACATTGCGGGAGCAAGTCCTTCAATTACGCGGCGCTTGCCGGCGATAGCTTAACGCCTCGGCGACGTGCAGCCGCCCGACCTGCTCGGCTCCGGCGAGATCGGCGATCGTCCGCGCGACGCGCAAAATGCGCGTATAGCCCCGCGCCGACAGCCGCATCGCCGCCGATGCCTGCGCCAGCAACGCGCGCCCGGACTCGTCGGGCGTCGCGACCGCATCGAGCAATTCGCCATCGGCCTCGGCATTGGTGCGCACCGGGTGATCGGCGTAGCGCAGCGTCTGGACGCCGCGCGCCGTCGCAACGCGCGCCGCGACCTCGGCCGAACCTTCGGCAGGCGGCGGCAGCACGAGATCCGCCGCGCTCACCGCCGGCACTTCGACATGCAAATCGATCCGGTCGAGCAGCGGGCCCGACACCTTCGCCTGGTAATCCGCGGCACAGCGCGGCGCGCGCGAGCACGCCAAAGCGGCATCGCCGAGATGCCCGCAGCGGCACGGGTTCATCGCCGCGATCAACTGGACGCGCGCCGGGAAATTGACGTGCGCATTGGCGCGCGCGACGCTGACCGTGCCGGTCTCGAGCGGCTGGCGCAGCGAATCGAGTACCGCACGCTGGAACTCGGGCAGTTCGTCGAGGAACAGCACGCCGAGATGCGCGAGGCTGACCTCGCCCGGTTTGACTTTCAGTCCACCGCCGACCAGCGCCGCCATCGACGCCGAATGATGCGGCGCGCGGTACGGCCGCGACCGAGTCAGGCGGCCGCCGGTCAGCGTGCCCGCGACACTCGCCACCATCGACACTTCGAGCGCTTCGGCCGGATCGAGCGGCGGCAGGATGCCGGGCAGGCACGATGCCATCAGCGACTTGCCCGATCCAGGCGGGCCGACCATCAGCAGATTGTGCCCGCCAGCCGCAGCGATCTCGAGCGCGCGCTTGGCGGTCTCCTGTCCCTTGACCTGCCGCAGATCGGGTCCGGCAAGCGCCGCCTCGACCGTGCCCGGCTGCGGTGCGCCGAGCAGGCCGTGCCCCTTGAAGTGGTTGATCAGCGAGAGGATGTCGGGCGCGGCGAGCACCGCCTGCCCTGCCCATGCCGCCTCGGCGCCCTGCGCCGCCGGGCAGATCAGCCCGAGCCCGCGTTCCGAGGCATGCAGCGCCGCGAGCAGCACCCCGGGCGACGGCGCAATCCGTGCGTCGAGGCTCAATTCGCCGACGACGAGATAGTCGCTCAGCGTCTCGGCATCGACCACGCCCATCGCGGCGAGCAACCCGAGCGCGATCGGCAAGTCGAAATGCGATCCTTCCTTGGGCAAGTCGGCGGGCGAGAGATTGACCACGATCCGCTTGGGCGGCAGCGCAAGCCCCATCGCTGCGATCGCACCGCGCACGCGCTCGCGGCTCTCGCCGACCGCCTTGTCGCCGAGTCCGACGACATAGAAGCCCGGCAATCCGGGAATGAGCTGCACCTGGACCTCGACGGCACGCGCCTCAAGCCCGAGATACGCCACCGTCGACACGCTCGCGACCATCCCCACCCCCCAGCAAGTGCTGACAGCATAACGTCTTTTGCCCGTGACGATAGCGGGCGTGCTGGCGTGGCGCGATCGCTCCTTGCCGAACCGGCCCGCGCGACCCACATCGAACTTCAATGAAGCCACAGCGCCATCCAATGCTCCGTACGCTATGGTTTTCCACCGGCGTCGTCCTGGTGATTCTCTCGCCGCTGGTCGGTGCGATTCCCGGACCGGGCGGCATTTTCGTGTTCGCTGCAGGCCTCGCGCTGATGTTGCAGAATTCGCACCGCACCAAGCGGATCTTTGTCGACACCAAGCGTCGCTGGCCAGCGCTCGGCCATTATGCCGACATGGGGCTGCGCCGCAAAAGCGCGGCGCGCCGCCGTGCGCGCGACAAGGCGGTGATGCCCGAGGGTCCGCCGCCGACCTTCCGCCAGCGTCTCGCCGAAATTCTCGCCCCGCCGTCGAACGATCGCCCGCGTTGACTTTGCGCAGGTCGGTCGTTAAGCGCAGCCCACCAAGGCCGTCCTCGTGGCGGCCGTTTTCTATTTAGACGTGCCCCGGGCAGAATTTTAGGGAATGAACGATGAAGCGGACCTTTCAGCCGAGCAATCTGGTGCGCGCACGCCGCCACGGGTTCCGCTCGCGCATGGCGACGCCAGGCGGCCGCAACGTGATTCGCGCGCGCCGCAACCGCGGCCGCAAGAAGCTGTCGGCCTAAGCGACCCCGTCGGCGGAGCCGACATACGGACATTGCAGATTCGCCGCGATTTTCTCGCGGCGAATGCTGGCAAGCGAGCGCCGATGCCGGGCTTTGTCCTGCAGGTGCGCGCCCGCGACGACGGATCGAGCGACATGCGTGTCGGCTTCACCGTTACCAAGAAAATCGGCAATGCCGTGGTGCGGAACCGGATGAAACGCCGGTTGCGCGCTTTGGCGCGTGACGTGCTCCCCGATTCGGGCGTGCGCGGGGCGGACCATGTGCTGATCGGCCGCAATGGCGGGATCGAGCGCGATTACGCCGTGCTGCGCGCCGAGCTGGTCAAGGCACTGGCGAAGGTGGCGCGGTGAGCCCCACGCCCCCCACTGTCACCCCGGCCTTGTGCCGGGGCCCACTTCGCACCCCGCGCAACGCCCGGATTGCATGGGATGCGCGAGCCGCCCGGTGGACCCCGGCACAAGGCCGGGGTGACCGATGGGCGATTCGCGCCGGAGCGCAGCCATGCTGACCCGCCTGCTCGTGCTGCTCGTCCGAGGCTGGCAGATCGGCCCTTCGGCGATCCTTCCGCCTACCTGCCGCTATCAGCCAAGCTGTTCCGCCTATGCAATCACCGCCTTACGTCGCTATGGCGCGGTGAAAGGTGGGTGGTTGGCGGCCAAGCGAATCGCGCGATGCCATCCCTGGGGCGGGTTCGGACCCGATCCCGTGCCCTGAAGACTCCCGCGAGTGACGAACGGATAACGCCAGCGTGAAACAAGACACCCGCAATTTCATCCTGTTCGCGGTGCTCGCCGCGATCATCCTGTTCGGCGGCAATTTCCTGTCGGCGCGCTTCTTCCCGCGCGCGGCGAACCCGCCTGCCACCAAGCTCGTCGACGGCAAGAGCCAGGTCGTCGCCACGCCGACCGGCCCTGCCGCGACGGGTGCCGCGGCCGTGCGCGATCTCAAGATCGTCCAGGCAGAGAGCCCGCGCGTGCCGATCCGCACCGCCGACCTCCAAGGCTCGATCAACCTCAAGGGCGCGCGGATCGATGATCTGACGCTGACCAAATACAAGCAGACGATCGACAAGAATTCACCGCCGATCCGCTTGCTGTCGCCGCGCGGCACCAAGGACGCGTATTTTGCGGGCTTCGGCTGGAATGGCGACGGCGTCAGCGTCCCCAACGGCGACACGGTCTTCACCGCGAGCGGTGGTGCGCTAACCCCCACCACGCCGGTCACGCTGCGCTGGGCGAACGGCAAGGGCCAGGTCTTCGCGCTGACCTTCGCGATCGACGACAAATACATGTTCACGGTACGCCAGAGCGTCGGCAATGCCGGCCCCGCGGCCGTAGCGCTGCGCCCCTATGCGCTCGTCTCGCGCTCGGGCGTCGGCACCGAGCCCGATACCTGGACCAATCACATCGGCCCGATCGGCGTGTTCGACAAAGGCGCGACCTACGACATCACCTTCGACAATCTGAAGGGCAAGGACGCGACCTTCATGGGCCGCATCTGGGGCAGCAATGCGAAGGCCGGCGACAACTTCTTCGACGCAAAGGGCGGCTGGCTCGGCTTCGGCGACAAATATTTCCTCGCCGCCGTGATCCCCGACCCCAAGGCGCAGGTCCATGCCGGCTTCCACGCCGCCAATGGCGACACCTTCCAGGGCGATTTCACACAGGCGCCGCGCGTCATCGCGCCGGGCAAGGCGCTCGTCTCGACCGCGAAGTTCTTTGCAGGCGCAAAGGAGACCAACACGCTCGACCGCTATGAGGATCGCCTCGGCATCCAGCATTTCGGCAAGGCGATCGACTGGGGCTGGTTCGAGGTCGTCGAAAAGCCGATCTTCAAATATCTCGACTGGCTGTTCCGCATGATCGGCAATTTCGGTGTCGCGATCATCCTGCTCACCGTCACGATCCGCACGCTGATCTTCCCGGTCGCGCAGCGCCAGTTCGCCTCGATGGCCGCGATGAAGGCGATCCAGCCGAAGATGAAGGCGATCCAGGAGAAGCATAAGGACGACAAGGCGCGCGCGCAGCAGGAAGTGATGGCGCTGTACAAGGCCGAGAAGGTCAACCCACTCGCGGGTTGCCTGCCGACCTTGATCCAGATCCCGATCATGTATTCGCTGTACAAGGTGCTGCTGCTGACGATCGAAATGCGCCATCAGCCGTTCGTCGGCTGGATCCACGATCTGTCGGCGCCCGATCCCGCGACGATCCTCAACCTGTTCGGCTATCTGCCGTATCATCTGCCGCCCTTCCTCGCGATCGGCATCGTGCCGGTGCTGCTCGGCATCTCGATGTTCTTCCAGTTCAAGTTGAACCCGGCGCCGATGGACGACGCGCAGAAGCAGGTGTTCGCGATCATGCCGTGGGTGCTGATGTTCGTGATGGCGCCGTTCGCGGTCGGCCTGCAGGTCTATTGGATCACTTCGAACCTGTGGACCGTCGCGCAGCAGCGCCTGCTGTACGCGCGGCACCCGGGCCTCAAAGAGCCGGCGGTGAAAAAGTGAGCTTCGAACCAGAAGATATCGAGATCGCGCGCAAGCTCTTCGCCGGGCCGATCGCGTTCCTCAAATCCGCGCCGACGCTCGAGTTTATCCCCGAGCCGACGGTCAACGAAGTCGCCTTCGCCGGCCGCTCGAACGTCGGCAAATCGTCGCTGCTCAACGCGCTGACCAACCGCAACTCGCTCGCGCGCACGTCGAACACGCCGGGCCGCACGCAGGAGCTGAACTTCTTCGACGTCGGCAATCCGCTGGCGTTCCGCCTCGTCGACATGCCCGGCTATGGCTATGCCAAGGCGCCGAAGGACCTGGTCAAGAAGTGGCGCTTCATGGTCAACGATTTCCTGCGCGGGCGCGACGTGCTCAAGCGCGCGCTGGTGCTGATCGACGCGCGCCACGGCATCAAGGAGGTCGATCGCGACATCCTCGAGATGCTCGACAAGGCGGCGGTGAGCTACCGCATGGTCATCACCAAGGCCGACAAGATCAAGGCATCGGAATTGGTCGAGGTCACCGAAGCGACCGCGGTCGAAGCGCGCAAGCGCCCGGCAGCGCATCCCGAGATCCTGGTGACGTCGAGCGAGACCGGGCTCGGCATCCCCGAACTGCGCGCAGCGGTAATCGAGGCGGTACGCTGAGACTTGCGCGCGTCGGTCCATCGACCGACGCGGTTCAAACCTCGACGTAGGTTGCCGCTACCTCGACCGGAAAGTTTACCGACCGCGCGATGAAGCAGTGCGCGTGGATCTGCGCGTGGATCGCATCCGCCACCGTCAAGTCACTCCCCGCTGCGACCTCGATCCGAGGCCGCAGCACTGCCTTGACGAAGCACCCGGTGCCGTCGGGCGCGCTCTCGCCCATGCCGAGCGGATCGTCGGCATAGCCGGTCACCACGACGCCAGCGACGCTCGCCAGATGCAGGTACCACAGCATGTGGCACCCCGCTAAGCTCGCCAGCAACAGGTCCTCGGGGTTGGGCAACGCCGGATCGCCGCCGAGCAGCGGATCGTTCGAGCACGCCACCACCGCCCCACCGGGGGTCGCGATGTCCCACGTCCGGTCGTAGCCGCGATAGGTAGAAGTCCCCGCCCCGCAGTTGCCCGTCCAAGCGATTCGCGCGGTGAAATCGTGTTGTGTCATGCTTTACCCTCCACCAGCGCCACGAACGGTTTGGCGAGCCCGTGATACAGCCGCTCACGGCACACCAATGTGCTCGCCGCATCGGCGATCAGCGCGGTCGCGAACAGCGGCAGGATCAGCCCGCGCGCCGCCGTCGCCTCCATCACGATGATCACCGCGGTCAGCGGCGCGCGCACCACGCCGACGAAATAGGCGGTCATGCCGAGCAGCACGACCGCACCCGCCGGCTGGCCAGCGAACAGCCCGGTCAGCAGATTGCCGAACCCGGCCCCCACCGCAAGCGATGGCGCGAAGATGCCGCCCGGCGCGCCGCTGAGCGTCGTGGCGAGCGCTGCGAGGAACTTGGCTGGCCCGAACCAGTCCGACTGGCCATGCCCTTCGACCAAGGCGCGCGTCGCGCCATAGCCAGTGCCCCACGTCGCGCCGCCGGTGACAATCCCGAGCAGCGCGACAACCAACCCGCATCCGCCAGCGAACAGGATCGGATGCGCCCGCGCCGCCGCGATCGGCCGCCAGCGCGCGCCCGCAAAGCCCAGCACCAGCCGCGAGAACAGCCCGCCCGCGGCACCGCCGAGCACGCCTGCAACCGGGGTGACGAGCAAGACCGCCGACACTCCCAGCGTCTCGTGCATCACGCCGAAATAGACATAGTCGCCCGCGATCCCGAGGCTTACCAGGCCCGCGATCATCACCGCCCCCATCACCAGCACCGCGACACGCTGCTCGTAAGCGGCCGCAAGCTCCTCGATCGCGAAGGCAACCCCGGCGAGCGGCGTGTTGAACGCCGCCGCGACGCCCGCTGCGCCGCCCGCGATCAGCACGCCCGAGGTGATCGGCACGCGCAGATAGCGGTGGACCTTGACCATGATCGCCGCGCTGATCTGCACCGTCGGCCCCTCGCGCCCGACCGACGCGCCGCCGAGCAGCATCACGATCGTCAGCACGAGCTTGACGCACGCCGTCCACAGCGAGACGAGCGCGTTGCTCGGCGGCGTATCGGGCGCGCGGCTAGCAGCGATCACCTGCGGAATGCCCGATCCGCGGGCGTAGGGCGCGGTACGGCGCGTCACCCACACGACCAGCGCGAACACCGCCGGGGTCAAAGCGAGCGGCGCATACGGGAAGCGCGCGACCAACACGCCGAAAACCGCCTGCGCGCGGTCGCTCGCCCCGGCAAAGAGCAACGCGACCAGCCCGAGCAGTACCGCGCCGACCCCGGTCGCCAGCCGCCGCCGCAACCGACCGATTTGCATCCCGGCCTGGCGCGCACCGCGTCGGCGCCACACGATCGAGACGAGGCGGACGGCATAAGGCGCATTGCGATTCATGCCCGTGCTCATGCGCGATTGCGGCGCTGGACACCAACCGCGGATGCGGTTGCGCGGCGTTACGCGCTCGCTTAGGCAGGGGCCATGAAACTGATCATCGGCAACAAGGCCTATTCCTCCTGGTCGCTGCGCGGCTGGCTCGCGTGCAAGCAATCGGGCCTGCTGTTCGAAGAAGCCGTCGTGCCGCTCTACGACGCCGAGTGGGACAAGCGCCGCGAAGGCGACGAATTCGCCCCCTCCTCGGGCAAGGTGCCGATCCTGTGGGATGGCGACGCCGTGGTGTGGGACAGCCTCGCGATCGTCGAATACCTCGCCGAGAAGACCTCGCGCGACCTGTTCTGGCCGGCCGATGACGCCGCGCGCGCGATGGCGCGGTCGATGGCGGCGGAGATGCATTCGAGCTTCACCGCGCTGCGCCGCAAGCACAGCATGAACGTCCGCCAGATCTTCCCGCCCGCCCAGCCCGACGCCGACGTGCTCGCCGATCTCGAGCGGATCATGGAACTGTGGGCACAGGCCCGCGCCCGCTTCGGCGGCGAGGGCGATTTCCTGTTCGGCGCGTTCGGCGCGGCCGACATCATGTACGCGCCGGTGGTGACGCGGATCGTCACCTACAGCCTGCCGATCGCGCGCTTCGCCGCGCCCTATATGGACGCGGTGCTCCACCACCCGTTTATGCAGGACTGGATCGCGAGCGCGCAGGAAGAGGAATGGGTGATCGAGCAATTCGAGCAGCCCGCCACCGCCTGACCGATTACGGCAGGCGCTCGGTGTCGTACGGCGTACCATCCTTCCGTTCGTAACGGCCGGGCAGGAAGCGCATGTCGATATCGGGATACTCCCCACCCTGCAGCCGCGGCCCCGCGCCGATCGCGACGTAGACGCACGGCACGTCGCTGCGGTTCTGCAGATGGTGCCCGTCCGCGACCCCGGCCGCGAACGTCGCGACGTCGCCCGTACGCAACAGCGTCTCGCCGGCGTCCTCGACCAGCACCGCCTCGCCCGACAGCATCACGACCAGTTCGTCCTCATCGGCATGCCAGTGCCGCTGCGACGACCAGCCTCCGGGTTCGAGCGTGACATGGCTCGCCCCGAAATGCGTCAGCCCAGCAAGCGGCGCGAGCCGGCGGTACCAGCGCCCCTGCACCGGCGCATCGAACGGCGGCGGATAGCCCGTCGCGTTGGTTTGCGGGATTGTATCGAGGTCGAGCTTGGGCAATGTCGCCTCCATGGATAGCACCCCGAACCTGCCCGATTGCGTCACCCTCGCCAAGGCGCTGCTCGCTTGCGAGAGCGTGACCCCGGCGCGGGGCACCGTGTTCGACGTGGTCGAAGCCGCGCTGCTGCCGCTCGGCTTCACGGTCGATCGCTTCACCCTCGGAGAAGCGCCCGACGGCCCGGTCGAGAATCTGCTTGCGACGCGCGGCGGCACTGGCGCGCATCTCGCCTTTGCCGGGCATCTCGACGTCGTGCCCCCCGGCGAGGGCTGGACGAGCGGCGCGTTCGCGCCTGAGATCCGCGGCGACTTGCTCTACGGCCGCGGCGCGGTCGACATGAAGGGCGCGATCGCCGCCTTCATCGCCGCAATCCCCGCCGAGCCCACCGCCCCGCTCAGCTTGATCCTGACCGGCGACGAGGAAGGCCCCGCCACCTATGGCACGCGCAGCTTGATCGAGCGGATGGCAGAGACGGGCGTCCGCCCCGATTTCTGCCTCGTCGGCGAACCGACCTCGTCGGCAAAGCTCGGCGACATGGTCAAGATCGGCCGCCGCGGCTCGGTCAATCTGTGGATCGCGGTGCCGGGCAAGCAGGGCCATGTCGCCTACCCCCACCTCGCCGACAATCCGATCCCGCGGCTCGTCGCGATACTTGCCGAGATCGACGCGATCGTGCTCGACACGGGCAATGCCTGGTTCCAGCCGTCGAACATCGAGGTCACCGACATCACCGTCGGCAACCCGGCCACCAACATCATCCCGGCCAAGGCGAGTGCGCGGCTCAGCATCCGCTTCAACGACGAGCAGCGCGGGGGCGCTCTGGTCGAGCGGATCGAAGCGCTCGTCCATCGGCATGATCCCGCCGCGATCGTCACCGCGCGCATATCGGGCGAAGCCTTCCTCACCGCGCCGGGCGCGTTCTCCGCGCTGATCGGCGCCGCGATCGAAGCGCAGACCGGTTTTGCGCCCGCGCTGTCGACCACGGGCGGGACGTCCGATGCGCGCTTCCTCTCGGCGCTGTGCCCGACGGTCGAATTCGGGCTGGTCAACGCAACGATGCACAAGCTCGACGAAGCCGTGGCGCTCGCCGACATGACCGCGCTCACCGCGATCTATGCCGAGATCATCGCGCGGGTCGCACAGCTTTAACCGAGTCCAAATCAGCGAGATTCGGCGCGACTCGTGGATATTCCTACGTTTTCGTGGACGCGAGTCGGCAGATGCGATACGCATAGAATTAACCTTAACGGTGCGCGGGCATGCCGATCGATCCCTGGTTCCTGATTGCGATCGCGTGCAGCGTGGCCGGCTATGGCCTGTACTTGGTCGGGCTGCGTCGGCACCTCGTCCAGCCCAACCGCGCCTCCTGGCTGATCTGGAGCGCCGCCACCACCGTCGAGGCCGCCACCTACGCCGCGGTCAACCCGAACGCGCTCCCCGGCTGGGTGTTCGCGCTGTCGGCTCTCGCATGCGCCGCGGTGACGATCGGGATCTGGCGCCGCTCGGTGTGGAGCGCGCCGTCGCGCGGCGAGCTGTTCTGCACCGGCACTTGCCTTGCCGCGCTGACGCTGTGGATCGTTTCGCACAATGCCTTCTGGGCGCATATGCTCGTGGTGGTCGCGGTGCCGGTGAGCTTCTGGCCGACTTGGCAAAGCGTGCTGCAGGACCGCACGCGCGAACGCTCGCCTGCCTGGGGCCTGTGGTCGATCGGCGACCTTGCGACGCTGCTCGTCGCGACCCGCAGCGGCGACCAGCATGTCGGCGAATATGCCTATATCCTCGTCGAATTGCTGTGCCACGCGAGCGTGTGGTTCATGGTCGGCCTGGCGACGATCAACCCGCTGCGCTCGCTCGGCTTCCGGCAGGGCCGCTTCTACGTGCTCGACGCGTACGGCCCCGCCGCCAACCTGTTCGCGGTCGGTGAGACGCATCTCGGCAAGGCGGTCTATGCCGCGCAAGGCTTTGCCGAGGGCGATGCGATCATCCGCTTCACCGGCCGCCGCTTCCGCGCCGACCGGGTGCCCAGCCTGATGCGCGGATCGAGCGATCGCTTCGTCCAGGTGACGCCGCAGCATTTCATGGGGCCATCGGGCAAGATCGACGATCTCATCAACCATAGCTGCGACCCCAATGCCGGCCTGCGCTTCGCCGGCGGCAGCGTCACGCTGGTCGCGGTGCGCGACATCGCAGCGGGCGAGGAGATCGCGTGGGACTATTCGACGACTCTCGCCGAATCGAACTGGCACATGATCTGCCAGTGCCGCAGCGCCGAGTGCCGTCGCGTGATCGGCAATTTCTCGACGCTGTCGCAGGAGCGCCAGGAGTGGTTCAGGTCGCGCAATCTCGTCGCGCCGTATCTGCGCCGCCGCGACGCGGTGACGCGCGACCGGGCGGCGTAGCGCAGCCCTACGCCCCCAGCATCGTGCGGATCCGCTCGACCAGCGCCTCCATCGCGAACGGCTTGGCGAGCAGCGCCATCCCCGGCTCGAGCGCGCCGTCGCCGACGACCGCATTCTCGGCAAAGCCCGTGATGAACAGCACCGGCAGCGTCGGCCGCGCGACCCGCGCCGCATCGGCGACTTGCCGGCCGTTGAGGCCGCCGGGCAGCCCGACATCGGTCACCAGCAAATCGATCCGCTCGGCCGAACGCAGCAGCTCGAGCGCCGCCGCGCCGGTCTCGGCCTCGAGCGCGACATAGCCGAGCTCGCCGAGCACTTCGCTCACCAGCATCCGCACGCTCGGCTCGTCATCGACGACGAGCACGGTCTCGCCGCGCCGCGCGGCGCCGAGCGTGGGCCCCGTCTGGGCAGGCGCGCGGTCACCGACCGCGCCGTCATGCCGTGGCAGATACAGGCAGATCGTCGTCCCTTCGCCGAGCGTCGAGTGGATCTGGATCTGCCCACCCGATTGCCGGACGAAGCCGTAGATCATCGACAGGCCGAGCCCTGTCCCCTGCCCGATCGGCTTGGTCGTGAAGAACGGATCGAACGCGCGGGCGATGACGTCGGCACGCATCCCCGTCCCCGAATCGGCGACGCACACTACGAGATATGCGCCGGGCGGGAGGTCTCGCACTGCGGCCGCGGACGGATCGAAAGTCTCGTTATGCGCCGTGATCCGCACCGTCCCGCCAGCCGGGCTCGCATCGCGCGCATTGATACACAGGTTGAGCAGCGCATTCTCGAGCTGGTTGGCGTCGGCCAGCACTGGCCAGCTGTTGGGCTGCGCGGCGATCTCGAGCGTGATCGACGGGCCGAGCGTGCCACGGACGAGATCCTCCATCCCGGCGATCAGCTGCGGGACATCGACCGGGCGCGGATCGAGCGGCTGGCGGCGCGAGAAAGCGAGCAACCGGTGCGTCAACGCCGCCGCGCGCACCGCGCCGGCCTGCGCCGCATTGATGTAGCGCGGCAGGTCTTCGGTGCGTCCCTGCGTCACCCGCAGCTGCATCAGCTCTAGCGCGCCCGAAATGCCCGTCAGCAGATTGTTGAAGTCATGCGCGAGCCCCCCGGTGAGCTGGCCAACCGCTTCCATCTTCTGTGCTTGGCGCAATCGCTCCTCGAGCTCGCGCTGGCGGCTGACATCGACGCCGACGCCGACGACTGTCTCCCGTCCGCCAGCCGCGTCGTGCTGGACATGGTTGCGCGCCATCACCCAGCGCACGCTGCCATCGGGCAGCCGCAGGCGATATTCGTGCGCGCCGTCCTGTCCGGTCTTGCGCGCAAGCTCGACGGCGGCCGTCAGAATCGCTTGGTCATCGGGATGGACCCGCGCCGCGACATCGGCGAGCGAGACCCCCGTTTCCAATTGCTCGGGGGTAAACCCGTACAGCTCGGCAAAGCCGATTTCGCCATCGAACCGGTCGCGCGCGACGTCATAGGTCCAGACCCCGATGCCCTCCATCGCGTTGAGCACGATCCGCGTCCGGGCATCGGCGGCCCGCAACGCGGCCTGCTGGCGCCGCTCCTCGGTAATATCGCGCGCGTTGGTGTAGAGCCGGTCGCCGACCAGCGTCGTCTGCCAGGCAAAGATACGATAGCCGCCGTCGCGCGTGCGCAGCCGCCGTTCGAGCCGATGCGTCGTCCCGGCCGCCGCGATCTGCGCGATCTCGGCCGAGCTGCCGCCTTCGTCGTCGGGATGTCGCAGCCACTGGCTGTCGCGCCCGACGATCTCCTCGTTCGACCAGCCGAGCGAGCGCTCCCACGCCGGATTAACCGCTATCCAGCATCCGTCCTGCTCGGCAATGCCAAGCAGATCGGTGCTGAACTCCCACAATTGATCGCGCTCCGCAGTTCGCGCCGCGACCTTGCGCGCAAGGTCGGCGTTGAGCGCGCGTAACTCGGTCACCGCGCGGACCCGCGCGACCGCGTCCCAGCTCAGCTCGGCAACCTCCTCGACCAAGGCGATCTCGCCACGCGTCCACGCGCGCGGCTCGGCATGGCTGACATAGAGCGCACCTTGCAATGCGCCGCCACGCACGAGCGGAACGCTCAGCCCGGCCTTGGTCCCGATCGCGCCGAGGACGGCCGGCGGTGGCGCGGCCGGATCGTCGGGAGCGTTGAATACCAGCGTGTTGCCGCGTTGCACGGTCTTGCCGATGATCTTGCCGAACACCGCCGAAGGCGTCGTGCCCGTCAGCGGCGGCAAGCGTCCGCTGACCCAACACGCTCCGTAGATCAGCAGGTCTTCGGGCGTGACCTCGAAAAATCCGACTCGGTCGACCTCGAGGAACGCGCCCAACGCCTCGGCCGTGCGCTGCATGACGTCATCCGGGCTTGGCTGGATGCGCTGTTCCTCGACGAGGGTCAGGATGAAATCGCGCTCGCGCTTCGCCGCGCGCAAGGCGTTGTCGGTCTCGACATAGTCGGTCACCTCGAGGCCCTGGTTGAACAGGCCGACGACCGTGCCGTTCTCGTCCTGGATCGGCGAAATGTTATAGGTCCAATAGGTGAGCGTCGGCACCCCGTCGCGCAGCATGGTCACAGGCTGCGACGAGAAGGTCGCGCCTTCGCCGGTCTCGAACGCCCGCCGGAAGTGTGGCTCGATCATCGACCACAATTCAGGCCGCGTCTCCGCCACCGGTAGCGCGAGCTTCGACGCGTCGGGCCCGGCCATGCCGGTCCACGCAGCATTGAAGATCAGCCAGAAGTCCGCCCCCCAATAGACCGCGCTCGGGAAGCGCGCGCGCAGGCACAGGCTGACACTCAGCTTGAGCGTGGCAGGCCAATTCTCGGGGGGGCCGAGCGGATGCCCGCTCCAGTCGTGGGTGCGCAACAGCGTCGCGATCGGCCCCGCACCGTCGAGAAAGCGCAGCTTTGCCGAGATCGATTCCACATTCGACCTCGGGACGAGATCGGGTACGGGATGTTCAACGGCCATAGGCTCAGATCTCGCACATGGGCACGGCAGCGCCGGACGGCGGCGACCAAAGCGTGCGAGCTCATGGCAAGGCTGTCAACACGGCACGATACGGCCGAAAAAATTAAGCAATATTAGCGTGCCTCACAGTGCGCCAAGATCGATCTCACCAAACCGATCGACCGCGGCATTGGCCTCGGGCATCGGATATTTGAGGCCCGTCGCGCAGTTGAACAGAACGACGCGCTCGTCCTCATCGACTTCGCCGCTGCGCAGCGCCGCGCGATAGGCGGCGAGCGTCGCGCCGCCCTCGGGACAGAGCAGCAACCCGTCCTTCTTCGCGCAATCCTCGACCGCCTTGAGGATCGCGGGATCGCCGACGCCGAGCGCCTTGCCACCGCTTTCGCGGACGGCGCGCAGGATCAGGAAATCGCCGACCGCCTTGGGGACGCGGATCCCCGCCGCGACGGTCGCGGCGTCTTCCCAGCGCTCGGCATGTTCCTCGCCCGCCTCGAACGCGCGGACGATCGGCGCGCAGCCGCTTGCCTGGATAGCATACATGCGCGGTCGCTCGGAGCCGATCCAGCCGAGCTTTTCGAGCTCGTCGAACGCCTTCCACATGCCGATCAACCCGGTGCCGCCGCCGGTCGGGTAGAAGATCGCATCGGGGAGCTTCCAGCCGAACTGCGCGGCGAGCTCGAGCCCCATCGTTTTCTTGCCCTCGATCCGGTAGGGCTCCTTCAGGGTCGAGAAATCGAACCAGCGCCCCTCGGCGGCGCCGCGCCCGACGATCGCGCCGCAATCGTCGATCTGGCCGTTGACGCGGTACACGCGCGCGCCCTGCGCGGCGATCTCGCGGATATTGACCTCGGGCGTCTCCTCGGGCGCCAGCACGATTGTCTCGATCCCGCAGCGCGTCGCATAGGCGGCGAGCGCGGCACCGGCATTGCCGTTGGTCGGCATCGCGATCCGGGTGACCCCAAGCTCCTTCGCCATCGCCACCGCCATCACGAGCCCGCGCGCCTTGAAGCTGCCCGTCGGCAAGCGGCCTTCGTCCTTGACCAGCACGTTCGCGCTGCCCGCGCTCTTGGGGATCGGCACGAGCGGCGTCTCGATCTCGCCGAGGCTGACGATGTTCTCCGTCCGCCGCACGGGCAGCAGCTCGCGCCAACGCCACAGATCGGTCTGCCGCGCCTCGAGCGTTGCCTTGGGAAGCGCGGCTTTGATCGCGTCGAGATCGTAGCGGACGAGCAGCGGGCGCCCGACGCGCGACAGGCCGTGGAGCTGATCGGCCTCGTAGCGCTCGCCCGTCATCGAGCATTCGAGATGCGTGACGAAGGTCGAGCGGTCGGCGGTAAGGTTCGAATTGATCACCACTTGCCCCCTGCAACTTCGATTGCCTTTAGCAGCGCGCGCTTGCTTTCGGTGCGGCGGTTGCCGGCGTTGCGCGGCATATCCGGGTAGCCAGCCGCGGCGCGGCGTCGCTCGATCTCAGCAACGAATGCGTCAAGCGGGATCGGCTGAGAGGTCTTGAACACCGAGGTCACCTGCTGTTTCTTCTCTGATACGACGTTCCAAATAGGCACGGTCGAGATCTTTGTGAAGCGATGCCAACACTTTCGCTTGCCCCAACATTTCGGGCGCGGCGCCTGAATGGAACTGGCCCATGCGGTCGGCGATCATGTCCTCCCTGGACAGGATTGCCGCGACGCCGTCCTCGCCGAGATCGATCAAGACGAGCCGATCACGTTCCGCCAATCCGTCAAGAAGCGTCGCGGAAACAACCTCAAACCCCAATTTGAAATCCGCATGTATCCAGCCACGCGTCGCAACCCCCGGGCCCTGCGGTCTCGTAAAGCCGAGCGCTACCAGCTCGGTTTCGAAAGCCTCCTGCCGTGCGGTTGCGATATCGAAGTCGCCCGTCGCAATCAGATTATTCGAGAACAACTCTACCGCAGCGCCACCAACTAAAACCGGCGCCTGGAATCCTTTCGCCCGAAACCCAAGACCGGCGCGCCCGAAGAACCGCAAGGCTTTTTCAAAATCGGGGCGGAGGGATCTCATCGAACAATCCCCCCCGCCCATCAGGCTCATCCCGCCTTCGCCACGCCCACCAAAGCCGGCCGCAGCAAGCGGTCCTTGATCATGTACCCCGCCTGCATCTCCTGCACGACGGTGCCGGGCGTCTGGTCGCTCGGCAGTTCGAACATCGCCTGGTGGAAGTTCGGGTCGAGCTTCTCGCCGATCGCCACCATCTTCTTGATGCCGTGGCGCTGGAACACCGCCTCGAGCTCGCGGCCGGTGGCCTCGAGGCCCGCGACCAGGCCCTTCATCTTCTCGTCGGCGCGCAGCTCGGCCGGGATCGCGTCGAGCCCGCGCGCGAGATTGTCGGCGACCGACAGCAGGTCGCGCGCGAAGTTGGTCGAGGCGTAGGCGCGTGCGTCGGCGGTTTCCTTCTCGGCGCGGCGGCGGACGTTCTGCGCCTCAGCGTGCGCGTAGAGCACGGCGGCCTTCGACTCGGCGAGTTCGGCGCGCAGCTTGGCGGTTTCGTCATGCTCGGCAACTTCGGGCGCCGCTGCGGCGGTCTCTTCGCGCAGCTCGGCCGCGTCGTTCGCCACGGTGTTTTCGTCTTCGGTCATGTCGTCCCTAGTCCATTCAAGCCATCAGCCGCGCGAGTGTCGCGGCGGTATAATCCACCATGGGCACGACGCGCGCATAGTTCAACCGCGTCGGGCCAATCACACCGACCACGCCGACCACGCGACCGTCCAATCCGCGGAACGGTTTGGCGATCACCGACGAGCCCGACAGCGAGAACAATTTGGTCTCCGCGCCGATGAAAATCCGCGTCGCATCGCCCGCGCTGGCATTGTCGAGCAGGCGCGCAATGTCCTGCTTGCCCTCGAGATCGTCGAGCAGGAAGCGCACGCGTTCGAGATCGGCGGCGGCGGAATCGTCGATCAGCCGCGCCTGGCCGCGCACGATCAGCACCGGGCGGCGCTCGCCATCCTCGCTCCAGATCGCGAGGCCGCGTTCGATCAGCGCGCGCGCGGCGCCGTCGAGCTCGGCGCGTTCGGCGAGCAGCTCGCGCTCGATCTTGGCGCGCGCCTCGAACAGCGTGAGGCCGCCAAGCATCGCGCTCATGTAATTGCCCGCCTCGATCAAAGCCGAGACCGGCAGGCCGGCTGGCAAGTCGATCACGCGGTTCTCGATCGAGCCGTCCTCGCCGACGAGCACCGCGAGCGCCCTGCCCCCAGCGGCGTCGGCCGACAGCGGCACGAAGCTCATCTGGCGCAGCACGAGTTCGCGCTTGGCGACCATCACCATCCCGGCACACGCCGACAGGCCCGACAGCGCCGCAGTGGTGGCGGCGATCGCCTCCTCGACCGGACCGCTCTGGACGAGCTGGCGCTCGATCGCGGCGCGCTCCTCGAGCGAGGGCTCGAGCGCCTGCATCATTCCGTCGACGAACAGACGCAGGCCGATCTCGGTCGGCATCCGGCCGGCGCTGGTATGCGGGGCTGCAAGCAGGCCGAGTTCTTCGAGATCCTGCATCACGTTGCGGATCGAGGCGGGCGACAGGTTCAACCCGGAGAGATGCGCGATCGTCCGCGATCCGATCGGCGCGCCGGTGTCGAGATAGCTCTGCACGACGACGCGGAAGACGTCGCGGGCGCGGTCGTTGAGCTCGGTGATCGGGGGCAGCCGCATATCGTCTATATGGGGCGGTGCGGCGCGGGGCTCAACCGGTCGCGTGTTGCGATCAACGGTGCGTTGGTTGACTCGATTGACCCCCGGAGCGAAATTGACCGGCGAGATCGTTTCCATTTCTGCGAGGATCGGCGTTCGTCTCCGACCCTTCGCCGGACGCGAGCGGTTACTGGACAGCCGACTATATCAAAGAGCCGATACGGGCATACCATAAGCACGCCGTGTAGGACAGCGCCCGCCCGTCACCCCAGCGCACGCTGGGGTCTCCCCGTTTTCGCGCGCCCGCGCGCCCGCGGGGATCCCAGCTTTCGCTGGGATGACGACGGTGGGCAGTGACGGTCGGCGCGCGGGCTAGCGGTCGCGATCTTCGCGATCCGGATCGCGCGTCACGGTCCATTCCTGCTCGAACAGCGCCGAATCCGCCACCTTGCGCCCGCTCGCATCGCGCGCCGGGCGGAAGCGGACATGCTGGAGCGCGAGCGCGCAGGTCGCGGCATCGAGCGCGCGGTTGCCGCTCGAGCGGACGATCCGGCAATCGCTGAGCCGACCGTTCACCCCGATCGTCGCGCGATACGTCACCATGCCGGCGGCCTGTGATTCATACACGTCGCGCGGCAGGTCGCGGTAGCGCAGTTCGTTGCTGATGAGCTCGGCGTCGGTCCCACCGCCGCCGCCATCGCCGTCGCCGCTATCGCCGCTGCCGGTGCCATTGCCCTGCCCGCCGCTGCCAGTTCCCGGGCCGGCGATCGCGGCGGAGCCGGTCGAGCGCTCGGCGCCGACGCCCGCGATCGGCGCGACCACCACCGGCGGCGGCTGGCGCAGCACGATCGGCGGCGGCGGCGCGACCAATTCGGTCGCCTTCGCCTTGAGGTTGGGCGGGGACGCGGCGGCTTCCTTGCGCTTCTCGGCCTTTTTGGGCGCGGGCACCGGATCGGGCTTGGGCGGGGGCGAATCGGGCAGGACCGAGATCACCTTGAGATCCTCGACGACGCGGCGCTGGAAATCGACGCCGAGCCCCATCACCAGCCCATAGCCGATCAGGCCGACGAGCACCGCCGCGCCGCCCGCGCCGATGATCCGGTCCTGTCGTGAAGCTGGTGCGTAGCCGGTCATGTCTTTGCGTCGTCCTTGGCCCCGAATGTGGGCATCCGCCGCCCCCAGCCAAGGGGTGACACCCGCCCAACGCACAGCTAGGGCGACTCGATCATTTCCAGGAGAGTTCCCATGCGCCCAAGCGGCCGCACCCCCGACCAGATGCGCACGATCACGATCGAACCGCGCTTCACCAAACATGCCGAAGGCTCGGTGCTGATCGGTTTCGGCGACACCAAGGTGCTGGTCACGGCGTCGATCGAGGAGAAGGTCCCGCCGTTCCTGCGCGGCAAGGGCGAAGGCTGGGTCACCGCCGAATACGGCATGCTCCCGCGCGCCACGCACACGCGTGGCAGCCGCGAGGCCGCCAAGGGCAAGCAGTCGGGCCGGACGCAGGAAATCCAGCGGCTGATCGGCCGTTCGCTGCGCGCGGTGACCGACCTCAAGCTGCTCGGCGAGCGCCAGATCGTGCTCGATTGCGACGTGATCCAGGCCGATGGCGGGACGCGCACCGCGTCGATCTCGGGCGCGTGGGTCGCGCTGCGGCTCGCGATCGACGGGCTGATGGCGAGCGGCAAGCTCACCGCCGACCCGCTGACGCAGAAGGTCGCGGCGATCAGCTGCGGGATCTTCAAGGGCACGCCGGTGCTCGACCTCGACTATGACGAGGATTCGAACGCCGACGCCGACGCCAACTTCGTGCTGCTCGAAAACGGCAACATCGCCGAAGTCCAGGCGACCGCCGAGGGCGCGACGTATGACGAGGAAGCGCTGCTGCGCTTGCTCCGCCTCGCCCGGATCGGCTGCACCGACATCTTTGCAGCACAAGCCAAGGCGGTCGCAAAATGACGCAAGAGGTCGCGCCGCAGGCCATTCGCAAGCTCAGCCCGGGCAAGCTCGTCATCGCCAGCCATAATGCCGGCAAGGTGCGCGAGATCGGCGCCTTGCTCGCCGAGCACGGCATCGAGGCGATCTCGGCGGCCGACCTTGATTTGCCCGAGCCCGAGGAGACCGGCACGACCTTCGTCGCCAATGCCGAACTGAAGGCATTGCAGGCGGCGGACCTGTCGGGCCTCCCCGCGCTCGCCGATGATAGCGGGCTGTGCGTCGAGGCGCTGAACGGCGACCCCGGCGTCTACACCGCGAATTGGGCGGAGACGCCGAACGGGCGCGACTGGACGCTGGCGATGACCAAGGTCGAGCAGGCGCTTGCGACCAAGGGGCCAGACGCGAGCCGCGCGGCGCACTTCGTCTGCGTGCTCGCGCTCGCCTGGCCCGATGGGCATGTGCAATGGTTCGAAGGCCGTGCCGAGGGCACGCTGACCTGGCCGCCGCGCGGCGATGTCGGGTTCGGTTATGATCCGGTGTTCGTGCCTGCGGGTGGCGACCAGACCTATGCCGAGATGGACCCGGCGCAGAAGCACGCGATCAGCCACCGCGCCGATGCCTTCGCGCAGCTTATTGCGGCGGTGGTGTAAGCCCCAATCCGTCACCCCGGCCTTGTGCCGGGGCCCACCGGGCGGCGCGTGCAGCGCTGCTTTCGTGCGGCATCGCAGCGGCTTGGTGGGCCCCGGCACAAGGCCGGGGTGACAGGTGGGTGAAAGCGGGGCTCAATCCGCCACGCGCCGCCCCACGACATTCCCCGGCGGCGAATAGCGGCACACCAGATAGTCGTCGCGCGCGCTGCTCGCGAGCGCGCAGCCGACCGCGCTGGTCCGGCGCCAGACGATCTGCGTGTAATGCGCGACATCCTGCCAGCGCCCCGTCGTGCTGATGTCGGGCACGACGCCTGCCCGGTAGCCGCGTCGCTCGTCGACCCACAGCTGCACCATCTCGTCATAGCGATACGCGCCGCGCGACCCCATGAAGAGGTTCTCGCCCTCGGAGATGCGCCCGCGCACGCCGGTCGAATGTTTGAAGTCGCGCGTCTCGGCGAGCACCGCGGCATAGCGCGCGGCATCGTCGGCCAGTTCGGCGTTCCACGCCAGCGGCGGCGCGCCGACCGCGGCGCGCGCGCGATTGTGCCCGTCGAGCATCGCGCGCTGCAGAAGCGATTCGCCGCGCGCAGCGGACGCCTCGCTCAGTCGTGGCTCGGTGACGCGCGGCGGTTCGTCCGGGTCGGACGCGGCGCATCCCGTCAGTCCCGCCACCAGGGCCAGCGCCAGCCAATGAACGCGCATCTTTCGTAATCTCCCCGATACGCCCATAGGCTCCGGTTGATGAATGCCCCCGATACGCCCCTGCTAACGCCGCCGCTCGCGCTTTATGTCCATTGGCCGTTCTGCGTGTCGAAATGCCCCTATTGCGATTTCAACAGCCATGTCCGCGAGAGCGTCGACCAGGCGGCATGGCGCGACGCTTTGCTCGCCGACCTCGCCTATGAAGCGGCGGCGCTGCCCGGACGGCGGCTCGGGTCGATCTTCTTCGGCGGTGGCACGCCCTCGCTGATGCCGCCCGCGACGGTCGCCGCGATCATCGATGCGGCAACGACGTATTGGCCGCCCGAGCCCGATATCGAGATCACGCTCGAGGCCAATCCCTCCTCGGTCGAGGCAGCGCGCTTTGCCGACATCGCGCGCGCCGGGGTCAACCGCGTGTCGCTCGGTCTGCAGGCGCTCGATGACGAAGCCTTGGTGTTCCTCGGCCGGGCGCACGGCGTCGACGAAGGGCTCGCCGCGCTGGCGACCGCGCAGGCGGCGTTTGCGCGCGTCAGCTTCGACCTGATCTATGCGCGGCCGGGCCAGACGCTTACCGCCTGGGATGCCGAGCTCAATCGTGCGCTGTCGTTCGGGACCGAGCATCTCTCGCTCTACCAGCTGACGATCGAACCCGGCACGCGCTTTGCGACCGAGGCGGCGGCGGGGCGGATCGTCATTCCCGATGGCGATTCCGCGGCCGACCTGTTCGAGGCGACGCGCACGGCGACCGCGGCGGCGGGGCTGCCGGCGTATGAGATTTCGAACCATGCGCGGCTGGGCGCGGAGAGCCGCCACAACCTCGTTTACTGGCGCTATCGCGATTATGCTGGCGTCGGTCCGGGCGCGCACGGGCGGCGCGGTGGCCTCGCGACGGCGCGGCACAAGAAGCCCGAGAACTGGATCGGCGCGGTCGCGCGCAACGGCCACGGCGCGCAGATCGAACAGCCGCTGGTGCCGGGCGAGCGCTCGACCGAAGCGTTGCTGATGGGGTTGCGGTTGCGCGAAGGTGTCGATCTCGCGCGGATCGCGGGGCTGGGCGAGACGACGGTCGATGCGCTGATCGACTGGACGGCGGCGGCGCGGCTTGAAACGCAGGGCTTGGTTGCACGCTCTGGCGACCATCTGCGCGTCACCGAGGCGGGGATGCTCCTGCTCGATGCGATCCTGCCGCTGATCGTCGTGAGCCCCTCCCCTTCAGGGGAGGGGCTTTAGAAGGTTAGAACCCGCTCGGCGCGGGCGACACCGTCACCGTCGTTCCGCTATGGATCTCCTGCACTTCGAGCGCGCGCTCGGCGACATTGTCGCGGCCGAAGCGGAATGCGCCGTCGATCCCTGAAAAACCGCCACGATCCTTGAGCCGGTCCTCGGGGAACGCGCTCCCCATCGGCCAGTCGCGCATGATGCGGATCGTCAGCAGCACCGAATCATAGCCGAGGCTCGACAGCCGGAACGGCGCCGCGCCGAAGCGGGCGCGGTATTTTGCGGCATATTGTCGGTACAGCCCGTCCGAGACGCTCGCGAACCACGCGCCCTCGAGCGCTGGCTTGCTCGCGATCGAACTTTCCGAATTCCACAATTCGGTGCCGAGGATGCGCGCGCCGCCCATGCCTTTGCGCCGCAGCACGGGGACACCCGCCGCCGCCGCAGAGCCGCCATCGGCGATCAGGATCGCCTGATACGGGGCGCTCTTGGCCATCCGCGTGATCGCCGCGGTCATCGAACCCGGCGCGCGATCATAGGTCTGCAGCGCGCCGACGCGGCCGCCGGCCGATTCGACCGCACGCAGGAACGCGGTCGAGGCGCGTTCGCCGTACACGCCGTTGGGGACGAGGCCGCCGAAGCTCGCCACGCCCTGGTCGTGCGCATATTTGACGACGCGAATGATCGACTGCGCGGGGACATAGCCCATCAGATACGCGCCGTTGCCCGCCGCGGTGGCATCGTTCGAGAAGCTCACCACGGGAACGCCGGCGCGCCGCGCGATCGGCGTCACCGCGCGGACGTCGTCGGCGAGCAAGGGGCCGAGAATCAGCTGGTTGCCATCGGCAAGCGCGCGCTGCGCGGCCTGCGCGGCACCTGCGGCGGTGTCGTAGCTGGTGATGCGGACGCGCTCGTTGCGCGAATCGAGCAGGGCCATCTGCGTGGCGTTGGCAAGGCTTTGCCCGACGCCGGCATTCGCGCCCGAGAGCGGCACGAGCAAGGCGACGCGGTGGCGCTGCGTATCGGTCGGGATGCCCGGCTCGACCGCAGGCTGCTGGCTCTGCGACGGGCGCTCGGCCGGGGGGCGCCGCGATGGGCCGGGCCCGGGCACGACCGTCTGGCAGCCCGCAAGCAGCACCGCGCCGACCAACGCTGCCCCGCGCAAAAGCCGCTTAAACCCGATGGGACGTTGCGCGCCCATATCCCGCTCTGCCATGACCACTCCCGATGAACCCTGATCTTTCCCCCGGCCTCTACATCGTTGCCACCCCGATCGGCAATCTCGGCGATCTCACGCCGCGTGCGGCGCATATCCTCAGCCACGCCGCGATCATCGCGGTCGAGGACAGCCGGGTGACGGGCAAGCTGTTGAACCATATCGGCGTCAAGCGGCCGATGACGCCGTATCACGACCACAATGCCGAGGACGTCCGCCCCGGCCTGATCGCCCGGATGGGGACCGAGGCCGTAGCCTTGGTGTCCGATGCGGGGACGCCGCTGATCTCTGATCCGGGCTACAAGCTGGTGCGCGATGCGCGCGCGGCGGGGCATACCGTGTGGACGATTCCGGGGCCGTGCGCGGCGGTGGCGGCGCTGACGCTCGCCGGGTTGCCGACCGACCGCTTCCTGTTCCTCGGCTTCCTGCCGTCGAAGGCGCAAGCGCGCGCCGCCGCAATCGCCGAAGTGGCGGCGGTACGCGCGACGCTGGTGCTGTATGAATCGGGCCCGCGGCTCGGCGTGATGCTTGCGGCACTCGCCGAGGGGCTGGGGGATCGCGAAGCGGCGGTGACGCGTGAGATCACCAAGCATTTCGAGGAAGCGGTGACGGGGACGTTGTCGCAGCTCGCCGCGCGCTATGCCGATGCGCCGCCCAAGGGCGAGATCGTCGTCGTGGTGGCAGGTCCCGGCGCGCCCGAAGCAGCGAGCGCGGCGGATGCCGACAGCGCGCTCGCCGAGGCGCTGACTCGGTTGTCGACCGGGCAGGCGGCGAGCGAAGTGGCCAAGGCGCTGGGGTTGGATCGCAAGACGCTCTACGCGCGGGCGCTGGAGTTGAAGGCGTAGCGGCTCCTACTCCCCTCCCGCTTGCGGGAGGGGTTGGGGGAGGGCATGTTCAGGCGTGCCGCGCGACATCCCCTCCCCTAGCCCCTCCCGCAAGCGGGAGGGGAATGCGAAGCGGCAAGCGGCCGAAGCCTCCGGTCGTCGCGGGGAGCGCTTGGCCGGCTGGTGGCTGCGCCTCAAGGGCTGGCAGATTCTCGCGCGGCGCGTGCGCACCCCCGCTGGCGAAGTCGATCTGATCGCGCGCAAGGACAAGCTGGTCGCCTTTGTCGAAGTGAAAATGCGCGCCACCGCCGCCGAGCTCGACTTCGCGATCGACGAGCGCCGCCTCGCCCGCGTCGCCGCCGCCGCCGAATATCTGATGCCGACCTATGCCGCGCCGGGCGACGACATCCGTGTCGATGTCATCCTGCTCGCGCCGGGCACGCAGCCGCGCCACATCGAGAATGCGTGGATCGGGTGACATCGCAGGCTCGGCACCTTAGATGCGCTTTGCCCCAACCGTCATGCCAGCGCAGGCTGGCATCTCGCGGTTGACGCGCAGCGCCCGCGCCACAGAGACCCCAGCCTCCGCTGGGGTGACGGCAAGCGGCAGGAGTCGAACATGTCCCTCACTGTCGCCGTCCAGATGGATCCGATCGCGCATATCAACATCGCGGGTGATTCGACCTTCGCGCTGATGCTCGCCGCGCAGCAGCGCGGGCACAAACTGTTCCACTACAATGCCGAAGACCTGAATTATGCGAACGGCCGTGTCTGGACCAAGGCCGATCCCGTCACCGTGCAGCGCGTCGTCGGCGATCATTACAGTTTCGGCGAGCCCGTCAGCCTCGATCTCGGCGACGAGGCCGACGTCGTGCTGATGCGGCAGGATCCGCCGTTCGACCTCGGCTACATCACCGCGACGCATTTGCTCGAGCGGATCGCGCACAAGACGCTGGTGGTCAACGACCCCGCCTCGGTCCGCAATGCGCCCGAAAAGGTGTTCGTGCTCGATTACCCGCAGTTCATGCCGCCGACGCTCGTCACGCGCAGCCTCGACGAGGCGCGTGCCTTCCTCGCGCAGCACGGCGAGATCGTGATCAAGCCGCTGCACGGCAATGGCGGCAAGGCGATCTTCAAGGTCGGATCGGACGGCGCGAACCTGTCGGCGCTAATCGAGGTGTTCAACACGATGTGGCGCGAGCCGCACATGGTGCAGGCGTTCCTTCCGGCGGTCGCCAAGGGCGACAAGCGGATCGTGCTGATCGACGGAGAGGTTGCTGGCGCGATCAACCGGCTGCCCGGCGAAGGCGAGATCCGCTCGAACCTCGCGGTCGGCGGGTCGGCGGTGAAGACCGAGTTGACGGACAAGGAGCGCGAGATCTGTGCGGTGCTCGGGCCGGAGCTCAAGAAGCGCGGGCTGCTGTTCGTCGGGATCGACGTGATCGGCGGCGAGTGGTTGACTGAGATCAACGTCACCTCGCCGACCGGGATCGTCGCGATCGAGCGGTTCGACGGGACCGATGTGGCGGGGCTGATCTGGGATGCGATCGAGCGGAATGTTGCAGCGCGTGGGTGATTCGCCCTTCTTCCCCCCTCCCGCACGCGGGAGGGGAGAAGAAGACGTGACCGACTTCATCGTCAACCTCACGGCGTGGGGCGGCTATTTCGGCATCTTCGTGCTGATGGTGCTCGAGAACGTCTTCCCGCCGATCCCGTCCGAAGTGATCATGGGGCTCGGCGGGATCGCGGTGGCGCGCGGGCAGATGACGCTCGTGCCGCTGATCGTCGCGGGCACGGTCGGGACCGTCGTCGGCAATTACTTCTGGTACGCGATCGGCTACCGGCTCGGCTATCGCCGGCTGCGGCCGTTCGTCGATCGTTATGGCCGCTGGCTGACGCTCGACTGGCAGCATGTCGTCGCGCTCGAGGCCTTCTTCCGGTCGCGCGGGCAGTGGGTGGTGTTCGTGTTCCGCTTCATGCCCGCCTTTCGCACGATGGTGTCGCTGCCCGCCGGGATGGCGCGGATGTCGCATTTGCGCTTCCTGCTGTGGACTGCGGCGGGCTCGGCGATCTGGAACACCGGGCTGGCGGTTGCCGGCTATTATCTCGGCGCCAATTTCCGCGAGCTCGATCGGTTTATCGGTCCGGCGGCGATCGCGCTGACGGTGGCGATCGTGGTTGGCTATCTGTGGCGGCTGCTGCGCTGGAGGCCACGCGCCTAAGGCTTGGCCGCGCGCCCTCCCCCACCGTCACCCCGGGCTTGTCCCGGGGTCCACCGGAATACGCGCCCTGCCCGCGAGGCTCGCGCGGAGCGGTGGACCCCGGCACGAGGCCGGGGTGACGAAAAAGCGCCTAAGCCCGCGGATGCGCGTTGCGGTAGACGTCGAGCAGATGCGCGGCATCGACTTGCGTATAGATTTGCGTCGAACTGAGGCTCGCATGCCCGAGCAACTCCTGCAGCGCGCGCAGATCGGCGCCGCGCCCGAGCAGATGCGTCGCGAACGAATGCCGCAACGCGTGCGGTGTCGTGCCATCGGGCAGCCCGAGCCGCACGCGCGCGCCTTGCACCGCGCGCCGCACCAGGCGGGGTGACAGCGGCCCTCCCTTCGCGCCGCGGAAGATCGGCGCGTCGCGCGCGGTGCCGTACGGACTGAGCGCGACATACGCCTCGACCGCCGCGCGCACTTGCGGGAGCAACGGGACAATCCGCGTCTTGTCGCGCTTGCCCGTCACGACGAGCGTCGCGCCGAGCGGGAGCACCGCGCCGGTCAGCGACAGCGCCTCGGCAACGCGCAAGCCCGCGCCGTACAGCAGCAGCAACACCGCGAGGTCGCGCGCGCCGATCCACGGTTCGCTGGCATCGTCGGCGACATCGTCGGCGAGCGCGACGGCTTCGTCGGGCGAGACCGGGCGCGGCACGCCTTTCTTGACGCGCGGGCCCTTGAGCCGCGGCGTGGTGCCCTCGCCCGTCGCGAAGGTGAGGAAACCGCGCACCGCCGAGAGTTCGCGCGCGGCGGACGCGTTGCTCAGCCCGTCGCTGCGGCGCTGGGCGAGGAAGGCGCGCAGATCGGCGGTGTCGGTCCGGGCGAGCGCGGTACGGTCTACGGCCTCGCCCCAATGCTGGGTGAGGAAGCCGCACAGCCGCGTCGCGGTCGCCTCATAGGCGCGCACGGTATGCACCGAACGCCGCCGGTCGCGCGCGAGGTGCTCGGCGTAGAGGCGGGGGAGGTCTGACATTGGGGCGGGGTGTAGCGGACCTCACCCACCGCCGTCACCCCGGCCTCGTGCCGGGGTCTACCCAGCCGCGGGCGCGACGCCGCTTATCCTGCCGCAACCTCGCGGCATGGTGGACCCCGGCACAAGGCCGGGGTGACGAACCGGTTGGAAACACTCGCCCCCTTTGCACCCGCCCCCTCGACCCGCCATATGCGCTCCATGTCCCGCGCCCGCGTCCTCGTCCTCAACTCCGCGCTCGGCCCGCTCGATTACCGCGTGCCGCACGGCATGAGCGTCGAGCCGGGCTCGGTGGTCGTCGCGCCGCTGGGCCCGCGGCAGTTGCTTGGCGTGGTGTGGGAGCCCGAGCGGATGCCATCCGACGCCGAAGTCGGCGACAACCGGCTGCGCAACCTCGTCGGCGTCGCGCCGGTGCCGCCGCTCGCCGCGCCGCTGCGGCGGCTGATCGAATGGACCGCGGACTATTATCTCGCCTCGCCAGCAGCGGTCGTTCGGATGGCGCTGTCATCGACCTCGGCGCTCGAGGGCAGCAAGACGATCACCGAATATCGTGCGACCGGCGAAGTCCCCGCGCGCCTGACGCCGCAGCGCGAGCAGGCGCTCGAAAAGATCGGCAGCTTCCAGGGGCTGATCCGCGAGCTCGCCGCGCTTGGCGAGGTGTCCGACGCGGTGATCCGCGGGCTCGTCAAGGTGGGTGCGCTCGAAGCGGTCGAGGTCGATATCGACAGCCCCTTCCCCGCGCCCGATCCCGATTTCGCAGCGCCCGCGCTCTCGCCCGACCAGCGCGCGGCCTCGGCCACGCTCGTCGCCGACGTTACCGCGCGCGCCTTTGCACCGACCTTGCTCGACGGCGTCACGGGCTCTGGCAAGACCGAAGTCTATTTCGAAGCGGTCGCCGCCGCGATCCGCGAGAACCGCCAGTGCCTCGTGTTGCTCCCCGAAATCGCGCTGACCGAGCCCTTCCTCAAGCGCTTCGCCGCGCGCTTCGGCGTCCAGCCGGTGGCGTGGCATTCGGGCTTGCGCCAGTCGCAACGGCGGCGCGCGTGGCGCGGCATCGCCAGCGGGCAAGCGCTGGTCACCGTCGGCGCGCGCTCGGCGCTGTTCCTGCCGTATGCCAATCTCGGGCTGATCGTCGTCGACGAAGCGCACGAGACGAGCTTCAAACAGGAAGAGGGCGTGCATTATCACGCGCGCGACGTCGCGGTGATGCGCGGCAAGTTCGAGGAGATCCCGGTGATCCTCGCCTCGGCGACCCCGGCGATCGAGACGCGCCAGCAAGTCGCGCTCGGCCGCTATGCCGAGGTCAAGCTCCCCGGCCGCTGGGGCGCCGCCGAGATGCCCGCGATCGAGGCGATCGACTTGATCGCCGAACCGCCCGAACGCGGCCGCTGGATCGCGCCGCGCCTCGTGAAAGCGATGGAGGCGACGCTGGAGCGGCGCGAACAGTCGCTGCTGTTCCTCAACCGCCGCGGTTACGCTCCGCTCACACTGTGCCGCACCTGCGGCCACCGCTTCCAATGCCCCAATTGCACCGCGTGGATGGTCGAGCATCGCCTCGTCCGCCGGCTCGCGTGCCACCATTGCGGCCACACCGAGCCGGTCCCGAAGATCTGCCCCGAATGCCATAACGAGGACACGCTCGCCGCGGTCGGCCCCGGGGTCGAGCGGATCGCCGACGAAGTGACCGAACTGTTCCCCACCGCCAAGATCGCGGTGGTCACCTCGGACACGATGTGGTCGCCCGCCAAGGCCGCCGAGTTCGTGGCACGGATGGAGGCGCACGACATCGACATCGTCGTCGGCACGCAGCTCGTCACCAAGGGCTATCACTTCCCCAACCTCACGCTGGTGGGCGTGATCGACGCCGATCTCGGCCTCGATGGCGGCGATCTGCGCGCGAGCGAGCGGACCTTCCAGCAGATCTGCCAGGTCGCCGGCCGCGCCGGGCGCGGCGCCAAGCCGGGGCACGTCTACATCCAGACGCACAGCCCCGATGCGGCGGTGATGAAGGCGCTCGTCTCGGGCGATACGGAGGCGTTCTACAGCGCCGAGACCGAGCATCGCCGCGAGGCCAATGCGCCGCCGTTCGGGCGTTTCGCCGGGATCGTCGTGTCGAGCGAGGACCAGCAGGCGGCGCTCGAGACCGCGCGGCTGATCGGCCGCGCTGCGCCGCAGCTCGAGGCGATGGAAGTCTACGGCCCCGCCCCTGCCCCGCTCGCGATGCTGCGCGGGCGGCATCGCTTCCGCCTGTTGATCCACGCCAAGCGCGGGCTGGCGGTGCAGGACGTGGTGCGCGACTGGCTCGGCGGGCTCGACTGGCCGAGCAAGGTGCGCGTCGTCGTGGATGTCGATCCGTACAGCTTCGTATGACCTAGCTTGCCGTGCCGGTACCCGGCCGATACGCTGGTCGGCGACATTTGGCGGGGGCTGAAACATGGTACGGAAATGGGTATGTGCGGCGCTGTTGGCGGCCACGTCGAGCGCTGCCGGCGCGACGTGGCGGACCGCCACTTCGACCAATTTCATCGTCTATACCGAGGGGAGCGAAACGAGCGCGCGCGCGCTGGCGGAGCGGCTCGAAAAGTATGAGAACGTGCTGCGGGTCATCTCCGGCGCCAAGACGACCCCGAATACGACTCCGATCCGCGTCTTCATGGTACCCAGCCAGACTGCGGTGCAAGACACGATGCCGTTCCCCAGCAGCGGCGTCGCAGGCTATTATGACGACGACATTCGCGGATCGTACACCGTCATGCCGCGCGCCGGGATCGAAGGGGATGACGGCTCGTTCGCGCAGGTCGTGCTGTTCCACGAACTGGCGCACCAGTTCATGTTCCATAACTTTTCGGGCGCCTACCCGACTTGGTACATCGAGGGCTTTGCCGACTATTACGGCACGACCAAGATCGGCGCAAAGGATGTAACGACGGTCGGGATCCCGCTGGAGAACCGCTACAAGTCGCTGAACGACAACGCCTGGATACCCATCTCGCAAGTCCTCTCGGCCCGCCGGTACAGCGATGTGACCAACGTCTATCTGCTTTATGCCGAGGGCTGGCTGCTCGTGCATTATCTCTCGACGACGCAGAAGCGGCCCGGCCAGCTGACCGCCTATCTCAAGGCGATCAACGACGGCAGCAGCTTCGAGGCCGCGGCGACCAAGGCGTTCGGCAATGTTTCGGCGCTCGATGCGGAATTGCGCGACTATGCGGCGGTGCGGAACCATCAGGTGCTCGATCTGCCGTTCAAGAAGCTCGATCCCGGCCCGGTCACGGTTCAGACGCTGAGCCCCGCGCAGAGCGCGCTGGTCCCCTTCCAGATCCGGCTGAGCGCGGGTGTCCCCGCTGCCAATTTCGCCGATTTCGAACAACGGCTCGGCAGCGTCGTGGCCTCCTATCCCGATGATCCGTCGGCGCTCGCGGTGCTGAGCGATGCGCAAATGCTCGTCCAGCATCACGATGCGGCGCGCGCCACCGTCGCGCATTGGCTGAAGGTCGCGCCGCAGGATCCGCGCGCGCTGATGTTCCAGGGAATGCTCGATGTGGAGGGACTGCGAGTCGCCAAGGTCACCGATCCGGCGCGCTGGACCGCCGCGCGCCAGTCGATCCTCGCCGCCAACCGGCTTGCGCCGCACACGCCCCGCATCCTCAAGGCCTATTATGAGAGCTTTACCGCACAGGGCGTGCTGCCGCCTGCGGGGGCGCAAAACGGCTTGCTCGCCGCCTTCGACACGATGCCGGAAAACGCCGAGCTGCGGCGGATGGTCGCGTCCGATTTCGAGGCCCGCGACATGCTCGACGATGCCATCGACACGATCCGGCCGCTGGCCTTCAGAACACGCGCGAGCGGCGAACAAAGCGCCAAGGACAAGGCGCGCGACGACAAGATGTCGGTGAAATACCGGCTCGCCGGCGCGGGGGCCAAGGAAGAGACCGCGCGCGAAATGCTCGAGCGGCTCGAGAAGCGGCGCGCGGGGGGTGCCAAGGCGGCTAAACCGGCGGAAAGCTGACGCGCGCCGAAACGCGATCGACTCACGCCAGCGGCGGCGGCACGGCGATCGGCGCCCGCTCGCCCGCCGCGACGGGCCGCCGGTCGCCGGCCAGGATGCGGTCGTTCATCCAGGCGAGCAGGATCGGGTCGATCGGGTTCTGGAAGGCGAGGCCGGCGGTGTCGTTGCGGCACCAGGCGACCGTCGTGACGACGACCGTGTTGCCGATCGTCAGGATCAGGCCGCCCTGGTGCTGCAGCGGCGGCAGGCTGCCGCGGATCAGCGCGCCGCGCGTGGAAATGTTGGCGATCTCGACCAGCGTCTTGACGATCCCGTAGCCGCTCACCGAGCCGTGCAGCGCGACGCCGTGGCGCAGCAAGCCGCGCTGATCACCCGGCGGAGCGCGGCGATCGAGTTCCGCCATCGCCACCGTCGCCAGCGCGGCCAATTGGCGCCGCTCGCGCGCGCAAAAATCGGCGCGTGGGACCGAATCGATGATGCAGACCGTGCCGATGTTGAAACCGCCCGGCGTCGTCAGCGGCGCGCCAGCGTAGAACCGGATGTGCGGCGCGTGCACCACCAGTGCATTTTCGTTGAAGCGCGGATCGACCATCGCATCGGGGACGACCATCGGCGCGTTCGACAGGATCGTATGCGCGCAGAAGGCGTCCTCGCGCCGGGTCTCGGCAAAATCGATTCCGCGCCGCGCCTTCAACCATTGCCGGTCGTCGTCGACGAACGACACCGCGCTCGACGGCACGCTGAACACGCGTTGCGCGATCCGTACGACATCGTTGAACACGGGCTCGGGCGCGGTATCGAGGATCGCATAGCGTTTCAGGGCGTCGAGCCGGGACGCCTCATCGTCCGGGACAGGAAAGCGTCGATCGACGAGCATGACGAACTTTCGAAACCTCTCTCACGCTACGGCGTAAGCTGCCTCGCTCGCAAAATCCTGTCCGGTCTTTTACAGTATGAAGCAGCGATTCCCCCGACCAAGAACAGCCGCATCCTGGCCTCGTCGCGGCTTTGCGCGACCGGATTTCCCTTCCTTAGTGTCCGGCATACCGGATCGTGCTCCCCGTCACTGGCGTGACGCTGGCCGGTCGGCGCCGTGTTGGCTGAAGGCACGCCCCCGGGCTCGGGCCAGCGCGCGAATGCCTCGGGCACGCACTTTCCCCTGTCCCGCGCGGCGCTATCCTGTCAGAATCGTTGCCATGTCCTGCCTTCCCTCCGTCTTCCCCGCCGACAGCGGCCGTCGCGCCGCGTCGCGCCAGAGCCTTCGCCTTTTCCTCCTGCGGTGTTGGGCGATGGTCATCGCGGTGCTGGCGACGGCGCTGCTCTCGTCAGCGCCGGCACGCGCCGACGATATCTCCGCCACTGCGCGCGGGGTGGTGCGCGTCGTGACGATCGCGATCGTCGATGATGAAGTGGTCGGCTTCGGGCACGGCAGCGGCTTTGCGGTGGCGCCCAACCGGATCGTCACCAACGCGCATGTCGTCGAACTGCTCGCGCGCTATCCCGGCAATGTCGTGATCGGCATCGTGCCGTCGGAGGGCTCGAAAAGCTATCAGGGCAAGGTCATCGCGCTCGATACCGTCCACGACCTCGCGCTGATCGAATTCACCGGCAAGCCGATCCCGACCACAGCGATCTATACCGGGCCGGTCGACGAGGGGGGCATGGTCACCGCGCTCGGCTATCCCGGCAATGTCGACATGGCGACCGCGAAATCGGCGGTCGATTACATTCATCCCCTCTCGCCGATCCGGTCCGAAGGCGTGTTTTCGGGGCGGCGGCAGATGTCGGGGACTGCCGTTTTGCTCCACACCGCGCAGATCGCGCGCGGCAATTCGGGCGGGCCTTTGCTCGATCCGTGCGGGCGCGTGATCGGTGTCAATTCGGCGATCACGCGCGGCGAGGAAGGCGATTCGAGCTTCGGCTTCGCGATCGCCAATAGCGAGCTCACCGCCTTCCTGATCCGCGCCAAGCAACCCTATGCCGCGGTCGGCACGCCGTGCACCAGCATCGCCGATATCGACAAGGTTGACGCGCAGGCCGAGGCCAAGGCCGCGGCGCTCGCGGACGGCGCGCGGCGCGATGCCGCGGGCAAGGCGCTGGTCGCGCGCGATGCCGCCTGGATCGCCGCGCGCGACGCGGCCGATCGGCACCGCGAGAACGTGATGGCGATCGCCACGCTGCTGCTCGTGCTCGGCGCGATGGCGATCGGCGCGGGCGGGCTGCTCGATGCGCAGGCGCTGCGGCGCGGGGCGATCTGGGCATGGGGGGTCGGCGCGCTGATGATGGTGGGCGCGGTCGTGCTGTTCCTGCTGCGCCCGACGGGGACGCCGATGCTTGCCACTCCCAGCGAAACCGCGAAGATCGACTCGCCCGTCGCGCCGATGTCGTCGCGCGCGCCGCTCGGCAAGCTGGTGTGCCACCTGGTGCCCGAGCGCAGCCGGGTCGTCTCCTCGGCGACGACCGACACGGTGATCGACTGGGGCAAGGCGGGCTGCATGAACGGTCGCACGCAATATGCCGAGAATGGCAGCAAATGGGATCGCATCCTGGTGCCCGCACAGGAGCAGACGGTGTCGGTGCTGCAGTTCGATCCGGCCACACGCAGCTATGTGACAACGCGCTATTTCCTCGGGTCCGACCAGATGGACGATATCCGCAAAATCCGCGCGCAAGTGACGCTCAAGGCGTGCTCGCCCGACGAAGCCGGACGCGCCAACCTCGCCTCGCAACAGGCCGCGATCCGCACGAGCCTGCCCGCACGGCCGAACGAGAAGATCGTCTATCAGTGCGAGGCGGCGCAGGCCGGCGGGCCGCCCGCTTCCGCGGTGCCCGTCGAGTAACGGCGCGGAGCGTCTACGCTACGCCCTCGCGATCGCGCAGCGCGACCTTGCGGTCGATCCCGTACGCATAGCCGCCGAGCGTCCCGTCGCTGCGCTGGGCACGGTGGCATGGCACGACGATCGACACGGGGTTGGCGCCGCACGCGCTCCCGGCGGCGCGAACGGCCTTGGGGTTGCCCGCGGCGGCGGCGAGTTCGGCATAGCTGCGTGTCTCGCCAAAGGGGATTTCGCGCAGCGCCTGCCAGATCGCCTCCTGGAACGCCGTCCCGCGGACGTCGAGCGGCAGGTCCTGGTCGCGCTCGGGCGATTCGACGCTGGCGACGACGCGCGCGGCGAGATCGGCGAGCGCCGCGCCGCCGGGGACGATCTCGGCGTGCGGGAAGCGGGCGCGCAACGCGCCCTCGTCCTCGTCGAACGAGACGCGGCACAGCCCCTTGTCGGTCGCCGCGACGAGCATCGGCCCAAGCGAGGTCTCGGCGAGGATCCAGCGGATCGTCACCCCCTCGCCACCGCGCTGCCACACGCTCGGACTCATGCCGAGGCGCTTGGCGCCGCCTTCGTAGAACCGGCTCGGGGCGGAATAGCCGGCCTCGTACAACGCTGCGGTCACGGTGGTCTCCTCGCTCAGCGCATGCGCTGCGCGGCGCGCCATCAGGCCGCGCCCATAGGCGGCGGGCGTCACCCCCGTCGCGCGCTTGAACAGCCGGTGGAAATGGTGCGGCGCATAGCCGACGCACGCCGCGATCGTGTCGAGCGCGACCAGTTCGTCGGCCGCCTCGATCAACTCCACCGCGCGCGCGACGGCGATGCGGTCGCGCCCGACCGCGTCGGGGGTGCAGCGCAGACACGCGCGGAACCCCGCGCCCCGCGCTTCCTCGGGCGTGCGGTAGAAGTCCATATTCTCGCGCTTGGGGCGGCGTGCCGGGCAGCTCGGCTTGCAATAGATGCCCGTCGTTTTCACCGCGCCGACGAAGCGGCCATCGGAATGCCGGTCGCGCGCTTCGAAGGCGCGCCACGCGGCGTCTGGGTCGAGCGGGAGGCGCGGCATGGTCATGCGGTCTTATGTACCCGCTGCCCCGTACCGCGCCATCCCGGCGCTTGCGCTCAAAGCGCAGCGTCAGCCCGCATTGGCGGCGAACAGCTCGAGCGTGCGTGCCTTGGCGAGCTTGGCGCTCTCGGCGTCATAGGCTTCGCGGCGGTCCGAATTGAAGCCGTGGCCCGCTTCGTAGACATAGACCGTCGCGTTGGGCCAATCCTTGGCGATGACCTTTTCGACGCCCTCCATCGGGATGCTCTGATCCTCGCGGCCGAAATGGAGAATGACGGGAACCTTGGGCTCCTCGTCGGCGGCGGCGGGGACCATGCTGCCGTAATAGGCCGAGGCCGCCGCGACATTGTGCATCCGCGTCGCCGCGAACCACGCGACCGAACCGCCATAGCAATAGCCGACGACGAACACCGGGCCGTCCTTGGCGAGCGTATCGACGCAGGTCTGGACGTCGGCGAGGCTGAGGTCGAACGGATGAACTTCGCGCGCGAGCTTGATCCCCTGCGCCATGCCCTCGGCATCGTGGTCGGCCTCGAAGCCGGGATGCTCGCGGTCGAAGATCGCGGGCGCAAGCACTTCATAGCCATCGGCGGCGTACCCATCGCACAGGTCGCGAATGTGCGCGGTGACGCCGAAAATCTCCTGGACCAGCACCAGCCCGCCCTTGCGCGCGCTGCTCGGCTGCGCGTGATAGACGCCGATCGTGGCGCCGTCGGACATCGTCATCTGCTGCATCTGGCCGGTCATTCTACTCTCCGTCACTGTCGCCCCCGTGCTCGCGCCGCTAGCAACATTGCGGCGTCCACGGAAGCGCGATCAGGCGGCGCGGACGTCGGCCATCAGCTGGTTGATCTGCCCGCGCAGCCGCTCGACGCTCCCCGCGACATCCTCGGCGGTGCGCGTCACGTCGTCCGACGTCTGGCGCGAGCGCTGCGCGCGTTCGCGCAGCGTCTGCATGTTGGCGGCGGCGTCGGCGGTGCCGTCCTCGACCTCGGCGATGGCGTAGGCGATCGCCTGCGTCATGCCGCGCTGCTGATCGACCGCGTGCGCGACATTGGCCGACGACTGATCGAGCTCGGCGACCAGCCCGTCGACCGATTCGATCGTCGCGAGCACGGTGTCGCTCGCGGTGCGCACCGCGGCGAGCCGCGCCTCGATCCGCCCGGCGGCGGTCTGCGTCTGGCGCGCGAGGCCCTTCACTTCCTCGGCGACGACCGCGAAGCCGCGCCCCGCCTCGCCCGCGCGCGCCGCCTCGATCGTCGCGTTCAAGGCGAGCAGATTGGTCTGCCCGGCGACCGCGGCGATCATGTCGAGCACGGCGGCGATCTCCGCCACCAGCGCCCCCATCGATTCGGCGTGCCCGCGCCCTTCGAGCGTGCGCTCGCGCACCGTCGCCACGCCGGCGCGCGATTCGTTCGCCGCCCGGCTGATCCGCTCGATCGCGCCGGCAAGCGCGGTCGCCGATTGCGTGATCGTGCGGGCATTGTTCGCGCTTTGCTCGGTCAGCGCGGCGGTCGCCATCGCATGCTTCTCGGTCGTCCCCGCCTCGCTCGACATCGCCGCGGCGGTCTCGCGCAGCGCTGGCCCCGTCGAGGCGAGCTGGCGCACCGAGATCCCGGCGGTCCGCTCGAACACTTCGAACAGCGCGTCGAGATGCGCGGCGCGTTTCGCGCGCGCGGCATCCTCGCGCCGCTCGTTGGCGTAGAGCGCGTCGGCGGTCCGACGCGCTTCCTCGCTAAGCCGGCGCGCATCGGCCGAGCGCTGCCGCGCAAACACCAGCGCGCGCGCGATGTCGCCGATCTCGTCGCTGCGGTCGAGCGCGGGGATTGGCGCATCGGCGCGCTCGAGCGTGATGTCGCGCGTCGCCTCGGCGATCAGCGCGAGCGGGCGAACGACTCGCAGCGTCAGCATCCGCATTCCCCATACCGCCACCATCAGGGCCGCTGCAGTGACGAAGGCGACGAGCAGAAAGACCTGGAGGAACCCGGCATCGAGCGCGGCTCGCTCGCGCGCTGCGTCGGCACGCAGATCGGTCATCAGCGTCGTGCTCGACGCGGTCAGCGGATCGATCGCGGCATAAAGCGGGCCGCTGACGAAAAAGTCGAGTTGGTCGATCCGTTTGGCGCGCAACAGGTCGTGGAGCGTATCGAGCGCGGCATCGGCATCGTGGCGCGCGGATTCGACGTGCGCGACCTGGCTCGCCCGCCGCGTATCGAGATGGTGGTGCGTGAACGCGCTCCAGTTGGTTGCGATTTCGGCACGCGTCGCCTGGATCGTGGCGATCGCGCCCGCCGCCGAGAGATTGCCGCTGCGCACCTTGTTCGCCGTCAGCAACGCATTGGCGTAGCTCGCATTGACACGCTGCAGCTCGCCGATCGGATACAAACGGTCGAGCACGAGCCCGTTGACGCGGTGGCTGGTCGCGGCGGTGGTGCCGACCAGCGCGAGCGCGAGCAAAGCCTGGATTGCCAGCAACGCCGCGACGATCCGCCGCAGCTGGATACGCACGTTGCGCCCGCCGGCATCCCAGCGCGTGGCAAAACGGCCGATCCAGCGATCGAGCAGGGGGACCTTCGGAGCGAAAGCGATTCGTTTCATGTCCGACGCTATGGTCTCGAAGCTGCCAAGCAATGGTTAAGCGAATGTTACAGTTGCGTGAAAGACGCGAGTTCTTGCCGCAATAGGGCCGCTTGGTGCGCATGGCTTGCAAGCGACCCGAGCCGATGCTAACCGCTCGCCATCCCATCTGAAGGCGCATTCCCCAGCGCCCTCTTTTTGCATGGGGCCACCATTCGTGCCCAAGAGGACCTCAATCGCGTGGAAGCATCCGGCGGTATTCAAGCAAGCTTAAGCGGCCGCTATGCCACCGCTTTGTTCGAGCTCGCGCGTGACACCAAATCGATCGACGCCGTCGAAGCGAGCCTCGGCCGCGTCCGCGCCGCGATCGCGCAGTCGAGCGAGTTCGCACAGCTGATCGGAAGCCCGGTCGTCTCGCGCCAGCAGGCGGCCAAGGCCGTCGCGTCGGCCGCGGAGATGATCGACGTCGACGATACGACGGCGAAGTTCCTCGGCGTGCTCGCCGACAACCGGCGTCTGTCGCAGCTCCCGGCGATCATCCGCGCCTTTCGCGATCTGGCCGCGCGCCACCGCGGCGAGACGACCGCGGAAGTGACCTCGGCGCATCCGCTCACCGAAGAGCAGGTCGAGGCGCTCAAGCAGCAGCTGCGCACCCGCATCGGCACCGACGTTTCGGTCGATCTCTCGGTCGACCCCACCCTCCTCGGCGGTCTGGTCGTCCAGATCGGCTCGCAGCGGATCGACAGCTCGATTCGCACTCGTCTCAATGCTCTCGCGCACGCGATGAAAGGTTAAGTCATGGATATCCGCGCCGCAGAAATCTCGAAGGTCATCAAGGACCAGATCGCCAATTTCGGCACCGAAGCGCAGGTTTCGGAAACCGGCCAGGTGCTCAGCGTCGGTGACGGCATCGCGCGCATCTTCGGGCTCGACAACGTCCAGGCGGGCGAGATGGTCGAATTCTCGAACGGCGTGCAGGGCATGGCGCTCAACCTCGAGGCCGACAATGTCGGCGTCGTGATCTTCGGGTCCGACTCGCAGATCAAGGAAGGTGACGTCGTCAAGCGCACCGGCACGATCGTCGACGTCCCCGTCGGCAAGGCGCTGCTCGGCCGCGTCGTCGATGGCCTCGGCAACCCGATCGACGGCAAGGGCCCGATCGAGACGACGCAGCGCAGCCGCGTCGAAGTCAAGGCACCGGGCATCATCCCGCGCACCTCGGTCAACGAGCCGGTCCAGACCGGCCTCAAGGCGATCGACGCGCTCGTTCCCGTCGGCCGTGGCCAGCGCGAGCTGATCATCGGCGATCGCCAGACCGGCAAGTCGGCGGTCGCGATCGACACCTTCATCAACCAGAAGGCGGCGCATCAGGGCGACGACGAGTCGAAGAAGCTCTATTGCATCTACGTCGCGGTCGGCCAGAAGCGCTCGACCGTCGCACAGCTCGTCCGCACGCTGACCGAGCAGGGCGCGATGGACTATTCGATCGTCGTCGCGGCAACCGCGTCGGACCCTGCCCCGCTGCAGTTCCTCGCACCCTACACCGGCTGCGCGATGGGCGAATATTTCCGCGACAACGGCATGCATGCCGTCATCGTCTATGACGATCTGTCGAAGCAGGCCGTCGCCTACCGCCAGATGTCGCTGCTGCTGCGCCGCCCGCCGGGCCGTGAAGCCTATCCCGGCGACGTGTTCTATCTCCACAGCCGCCTGCTCGAGCGCGCGGCGAAGATGAACGACGCCAACGGGGGCGGCTCGCTCACCGCGCTGCCGATCATCGAGACGCAGGCGGGCGACGTGTCGGCCTACATCCCGACCAACGTGATCTCGATCACCGACGGCCAGATCTTCCTCGAGACCGACCTGTTCTTCGCGGGCATCCGGCCCGCCATCAACGTCGGTCTGTCGGTGTCGCGCGTCGGCTCGGCCGCCCAGACCAAGGCGATGAAGAAGGTCTCGGGCTCGATCAAGCTCGAGCTCGCGCAGTATCGCGAAATGGCGGCGTTCGCGCAGTTCGGCTCGGACCTCGATGCCTCGACACAGAAGCTGCTCAACCGCGGTGCGCGTCTGACCGAGCTGCTCAAGCAGGCGCAGTTCGCGCCGATGCCGTTCGAAGAGCAGACCGTGTCGATCTTCGCTGGCACCAACGGTTTCCTCGATACCGTCCCGGTCAACGCGGTCGTCCGCTACGAGCAGGCGATGCTCGCCGAGATGCGCAGCAGCCACGCCGCTCTCCTCACCGACATCCGCGACAAGCGCGACCTGTCGAAGGAGACGACCGAAGCGCTGAAGACCGCGCTCGGTGCGTTTTCGAAGACGTTTGCGTAATGCCTAGCCCTCTCCCGCTTTCGCGGGAGAGGGTTGGGTGAGGGTCTTCTTCTCGTCGACGCCCGACAAGCAGAAGACCCTCACCGACTTCGACTAGGGCCGCGTGAAGGACGCGACCCAAGTCTCCGTAGCCTCTCCCGCACGCGGGAGCGGATAAGAAGGACTAGAATGGCCTCGCTTAAAGCCCTCAAGATCCGCATCGGCTCGGTGAAGTCGACGCAGAAGATCACCAAGGCGATGAAGATGGTCGCCGCTGCCAAGCTGCGCCGTGCGCAGGAAGCGGCGATTGCCGCACGCCCGTACGCGCTGCGCCTCGAGCAAGTGATGGCGAGCCTCGCATCGAAGGTGACCGTCAGCGAATCGAGCCCCAAGCTGCTCGCCGGCACCGGCAAGGACCAAGTCCATCTGCTGGTCATCGCGACCTCGGAGCGCGGCCTTGCAGGCGCGTTCAACTCGAACATCGTCCGTGCGGCGCGCCGCAAGGCCGAGGAGCTCGAGCGTGCCGGCAAGACGGTGAAGTTCTACGTCGCCGGCAAGAAGGGCCGCGTGATCAAGCGCTTCTTCCCGACGCAGATCCTCGCCGATCATGAAATGAGCCACATCAAGACCGTCGCCTTCGCCGACGCCAAGGCGATCACCGACGATCTGATCGCACGCTACGAAGCCGGCGAGTTCGACATCGCGCATTTGTTCTACGCCCGCTTCCAGTCGGCGCTGGTGCAGGAGCCGGTCGGCCGCCAGATCATCCCCGTCGCGCTGCCGTCGGCCGCGAACGACGTCGCCGCATCGTCGGCAACCGCCGCGGTCGAATATGAGCCCGACGAGGAATCGATCCTCGCCGCGCTGCTGCCGCGCAACATCGCGATCCAGATCTTTGGCGCGTTGCTCGAGAATGCCGCGTCGGAGCAGGGCAGCCGCATGACCGCGATGGACAATGCGACGCGCAATGCCGGCGACATGATCAATCGCCTGACGATCCAGTACAACCGCAGCCGCCAGGCCGCGATCACCACCGAGCTGGTGGAAATCATCTCCGGCGCCGAAGCGCTCAAGTAGTCGATACGAGGAAAGCATCATGGCAACCGCCCCAGACACACTCCCCCCGGTCGCGACCACCAACAGCGTCGGCCGTATCAGCCAGGTCATCGGCGCCGTCGTCGACGTGACCTTCGAGCAGGATCGCCTCCCCGCGATTCTCAACGCGCTCGAGACGTCGAACAACGGCAACCGCCTCGTGCTCGAAGTCGCGCAGCATCTCGGTGAGAACACCGTCCGCACGATCGCGATGGACTCGACCGAGGGCCTGACCCGCGGCCAGGAAGTCACCGACACCGGCTCGCAGATCCGTGTTCCGGTCGGACCGCAGACGCTCGGCCGCATCCTCAACGTCATCGGCGAGCCGATCGACGAGCGTGGCCCCGTCGGCCACACCGAGACGATGCCGATCCACGCCCCGGCTCCTCTCTTCGTCGACCAGTCGACCGAGAGCGCGATTCTCGTCACCGGCATCAAGGTCATCGATCTGCTCGCACCGTACGCGAAGGGCGGCAAGATCGGCCTGTTCGGCGGCGCTGGCGTCGGCAAGACCGTGCTCATCCAGGAACTGATCAACAACATCGCCAAGGGCCATGGTGGCACCTCGGTGTTCGCTGGCGTCGGCGAGCGTACCCGTGAGGGTAACGATCTGTACCACGAATTCCTCGACGCAGGCGTCATCGCCAAGGATGCCGATGGCAACCCGACGCCCGAAGGTTCGAAGGTCGCGCTCGTGTTCGGCCAGATGAACGAGCCGCCAGGCGCGCGTGCACGCGTTGCCCTCTCGGGCCTGACGATCGCCGAATATTTCCGCGACGTCGAAGGCCAGGACGTGCTGTTCTTCGTCGACAACATCTTCCGCTTCACGCAGGCGGGTTCGGAAGTGTCGGCACTGCTCGGCCGTATCCCGTCGGCGGTGGGCTATCAGCCGACGCTGTCGACCGACATGGGCGCGCTGCAGGAGCGCATCACGTCGACCAACAAGGGCTCGATCACCTCGGTGCAGGCGATCTACGTTCCGGCAGACGATCTTACCGATCCGGCGCCGGCAACCTCGTTCGCCCATCTGGACGCGACGACCAACCTCAACCGCGCGATCTCGGAGCTGGGCATCTACCCGGCGGTCGATCCGCTCGACTCGACCAGCCGCGTGCTGACCCCGGCGATCGTCGGCCAGGAGCATTACGACACCGCCCGCCGCGTTCAGGAGACGCTGCAGCGCTACAAGTCGCTCCAGGACATCATCGCCATTCTCGGCATGGACGAGCTGTCGGAAGAAGATAAGTCGACCGTGTCGCGCGCTCGCAAGATCCAGCGCTTCCTCAGCCAGCCGTTCCACGTCGCCGAGGTCTTCACCGGCATCAGCGGCAAGTTCGTCCAGGTCGAGGATACCGTGAAGTCGTTCAAGGCCGTCGTCGACGGCGAGTACGATCACCTGCCCGAGAGCGCCTTCTACATGGTCGGCGGCATCGACGAAGTGATCGCCAAGGCCGAGAAGATGGCCAAGGAAGCTTAAGGCTTCTTCCCTACTAGCCCTCTCCCGCCTTCGCGGGAGAGGGTTGGGTGAGGGTCTTCTTGTTCGCCGCGCCCCGGACAAGAAGAAGGCCCTCACCGACTTCGACTAGGTCCGCCTGAAGAAGGCGGACCAAGTCTCCGTAGCCTCTCGCGCGAAAGCGGGAGAGGGCCTGGAGAAGGACAAGACATGCTGCACTTCGAACTCGTCACCCCCGAAAAGCTCGTCCGGTCCGAGGACGTCTATATGGTCGTCGTGCCCGGCACCGAGGGCGATTTCGGCGTGCTCGAGGGCCATGCGCCCGTCATGTCGACGATCCGCGACGGCGCGCTGTCGGTCTATCGCGCCGAAAAGGGCGAGCCCGAGCTGATCGCGATCGAAGGCGGTTTCGCCGAAGTCAGCGCGACCGGCCTGACGGTGCTCGCCGAGCGCACCGCTTAAGGTTTACGCTCTCCCGCGATCGGGCACTGTCATCGTCATGATGACGGTGCCCTTTTCGTTTTAGCGGTCCGCGCCACCCGAGCGCGCGGTTTGGTTAGGAAAATGTCAAACACTCTCGCCTAACGCTTGTTGCCAAGCATGAGGAAACTGGCGGCATGAGTGCATTTGGGCGTCGACCTGGCATGGCGGGCGCGAGCGCGAGACCCGCGTTCGGCGTGGCACGCCCGATGCAGGGCGGTGGTTCGCGTCCGGCGGATGGCGAATCGGCTCCCGGCGCGGGCGAACAGTTCCCGCCGCTGCCCGGTGGCCTCGACCCCGAGCCGCTCGGCACGATGCCCGGTACGCAGCAGGACGCGATGCAGCGCCTTGCCGACCGCCAGGCGCTGTCGGGCGAATCGGGCAGCTCGAAGGTCGAGGGCTTCGAAAGCTCGATCCACAAGATCAAGGAGCAGGTCCTCCCGCGCCTGCTCGAACGCGTCGATCCCGAGGCGGCGGCAACGCTCGACAAAGACGAGCTCGCCGAGGAATTCCGCCCGATCATTGGCGAAGTGCTCGCCGAGCTGAAGCTCACGCTCAACCGCCGCGAGCAGTTCGCGCTCGAAAAGGTGCTGGTCGACGAACTGCTTGGCCTCGGGCCGCTCGAGGAATTGCTCGCCGATCCGAACATCACCGACATCATGGTCAACGGCCCCGAGCAGACCTATGTCGAGCGCAAGGGCAAGCTCGAGCTCGCGCAGATCCAGTTCCGCGACGAGGAACATCTCTTCCAGATCGCGCAGCGCATCTGTAACTCGGTCGGCCGCCGCGTCGATCAGACCACGCCACTCGCCGACGCCCGCTTGAAGGACGGCTCGCGCGTCAACGTCATCGTGCCGCCGCTGTCGCTGCGCGGGACCGCGATCTCGATTCGTAAATTCTCCGCCAAGCCGATCACGCTCGACATGATGGCGGGCTTCGGCTCGATGTCGCCGAAGATGGCGACCGCGCTCAAGATCGCGGGAGCGTGCCGCTTCAACGTCGTTATCTCGGGCGGTACCGGCTCGGGCAAGACGACGATGCTCAACGCGCTGTCGAAGATGATCGACCCGGGCGAGCGCGTGCTGACGATCGAGGACGCGGCCGAACTTCGCCTGCAGCAGCCGCACTGGCTCCCGCTCGAAACCCGCCCGGCCAATCTCGAAGGCCAGGGCGAGATCAGCATCCGCGATCTCGTCAAGAACGCGCTGCGTATGCGGCCGGATCGCATCATCCTCGGCGAAATTCGCGGCAGCGAGTGTTTCGACATGCTCGCGGCCATGAACACCGGTCACGACGGTTCGATGTGTACGCTCCACGCCAACTCCCCGCGCGAGGCGCTCGCGCGTATGGAGAACATGGTGATGATGTCCGACATCAAGGTCCCGAAGGAAGCGATCTCGCGCCAGATCGCCGATTCGGTCGAGATGATCATCCAGGTGAAGCGTCTGCGCGACGGCTCACGCCGCGTGACCAACGTCACCGAGGTGATCGGCATGGAAGGCCCGGTGATCGTCACTCAGGAGCTCTTCAAGTTCGAATATCTCGACGAATCGGCCGACGGCAAGATCATCGGCGAATATCGCTCGATGGGCCTGCGGCCGTACACGCTCGAAAAGGCGCGGACGTTCGGGTTCGATCAGGCGTATCTCGAGGCGTGCCTGTAAGGCCACGCGCGAACGCCAATCGCCGTTCGGGTTGAGCTTGTCGAAGCCCCGCGCTCCACACGCGAGTCCTTCGCCAGCCGAACGGGCCCTTCGACAGGCTCAGGGCGAACGGGGTTTAGGTTCCGCGCGAGCGGGCGTAGCCGCTCGCTAGCCGTGCTGCGCGATGATCGCGCATCCCGCCGCCGCGATCAGCGCGAACATCTGGGTCGAGCGCCAATCGACCCAGCCGACGCGGTCGAGATCATCGCGCCGGTCGCGCCGCCAGTCGGCGACCCCAGCCAGCACCGCGACTACCACCGCGACGCCCGCGGCACTCCACCACAGCATGCGTCAGTCGCCGAGCTTCTCGATCTTCTCGTTCAACCGGCCGAGTTCGGCCTTGAGCGCGGCGATCTCGTCATCCTTGCTCATCGCGGCAGCCGGAGCAGGCTTGGCCGCCCCGCCCGGCACCGCGCCGGGCTTGAACGCCGCGGTCGCCGCCTCGAACATCGCCATGTTCTGCTTGGCGATCTCGGCGAACGGCGTGTTGGCGAAGGGCGACTGCGCGAACGCGCCCTCGACCGCCGACTTGAACTGCTGCTGGTTGTGGCGGAAGCTGTCCATCGACGCCTCGAGATAGCCCGGCACCATCGCCTGCATCGAATCGCCATACATCGCGATCAGCTGGCGCAGGAAGTTGACCGGCAGCATCGTCTGGCCGCGCTGTTCCTCTTCCATGATGATCTGGGTAAGGATGTTGTGCGTGATGTCTTCTTCGGTCTTCGCGTCGAGCACCTTGAAGTCGCGCCCCTCGCGCGTCATCGCGGCGAGATGTTCGAGGGTGATGTAGGAAGACGTCTCGGTATTGTAGAGCCGGCGGTTCGCATACTTCTTGATCGTCACCGGGCCGTCGCCCGGAATGGTCTTTTTCATGCAGAAGGGCTCCCCGACGAATGTTTGGCCAGAACCTACCACCAATTATTACCGCATCGCAACACGGCCCGCGTCCGCTACCCTTATTCCTCGAAATGTTGCTTGCCGAGACCGCGACCGATCCCGATCGCCGCGTCGCAGCACTGGCGGGACTGCGCGCGTATCAGGATGCGCCGCGCGGTCGCGCGCGCAAGCCGATGCCGGCGCGGTACCGCAAGGGCAAGGCACGGCTGCGCGATTACGGCGCGAAGGGCGCGACCGGGCGCGCGATCGTGTTCGTGCCGTCGCTGATCAATCCGCCGCACATCCTCGATTTACTGCCCGACGTCTCGCTGCTCCGCTGGCTGGCCGCACAAGGCCACCGCCCCTTCCTGCTCGACTGGGGGACGCAAGCCCCGGCGGGGCGCGCGCTCGATCTCGACGCGCACGTCACGCGCGTACTGCTCCCGCTGATCGCCAAGTTCGACTCGCCGCCGATCCTCGTGGGCTATTGCCTCGGCGGGACGCTGGCGCTCGCCGCGGCGTGCCTGACCGAAGTCGCGGGGTTGGCGCTGATTGCGGCGCCGTGGCATTTCGCGGGCTTCGGCGAAGCCGCGCGCGCGGATATGGCGGGCTTGTGGGCGTCGGCGAAACCCGCGTGCGAGGCGATGGGGCTCGTGCCCATGGAAGTGCTGCAATCGGGCTTCTGGCGACTCGATCCGGCGCGGACGGTCGCCAAATACGAGTCGTTCGCCGCGCTCGACCCCGACAGCGCCGCGGCGCAGCGCTTCATCGCGATGGAGGATTGGGCGAATGGCGGCGCCCCCCTGCCCTATGCCGCCGGACGCCAGCTGTTCGAGGACTGTATCGCCCGCGACATTCCCGGCAGCGGCGCCTGGCGGATCACGGGCACGACGATCACCCCCACGGCGCTGCGCTGCCCGAGCGTCGATTTCGTCTCGCGCAACGACCGTATCGTGCCCGCCGCCACCGCCGCCGATCTCCCCGACCGCCATGATCTCGGCGCGGGGCATGTCGGGATGATCGTCGGCAGCGGCGCCCGCGCGCAAATGTGGGAACCGCTGGCGGGGTGGTTAAACGCCCTGCCCCCCGCTAAATAGCCCCCAAACCTTACCGCCGGAGCAGAGCCATGCAGGACATCGTCATCACCGCCGCCAAGCGCACGCCCGTCGGCAGCTTCCTCGGCGCGTTCGCCGGAACGCCGGCGCACGAGCTCGGCCGGATCGCGATCGAGGCAGCGCTCGCGCAGGCCGGCGTCGCGGGTGACGAAGTCTCCGAGGTCATTCTCGGCCAAGTGCTCACTGCCGGCCAGGGGCAGAACCCGGCGCGCCAGGCGGCGATGGCAGCGGGCGTACCCAAGGAAATCCCCGCCTGGGGCGTCAACCAGGTGTGCGGTTCGGGCTTGCGCGCGGTGGCGCTGGCGGCGCAGTCGATCGCTTGCGGCGATGCGCGCATCATGGTCGCGGGCGGGCAGGAATCGATGTCGCTCAGCGCGCACGCACAGAACCTGCGGGGCGGTACCAAGATGGGCAACGTCACGCTGGTCGACACGATGATCAGCGACGGGCTGACCGACGTGTTCAACAACTATCACATGGGCATCACTGCCGAGAATCTCGCCGAGCAGTACCAGATCTCGCGCGAGGCACAGGACGTGTTCGCGGTCCGCTCGCAGAACCTCGCCGAAGCCGCGCGCACCGCTGGGCGCTTCCGCGACGAGATCGCGCCCGTCACGATCAAGGGGCGCAAGGGCGACACGATCGTCGCGGACGACGAATATATCCGCGCCGGGGCGACGCTCGAGAGCGTTGCCGGCCTGCGCCCGGCGTTCAAGAAGGACGGCACCGTCACCGCGGCGAACGCGAGCGGCCTCAACGACGGCGCCGCCGCGCTCGTGCTGATGACGCGCGCCGAGGCCGAGACGCGTGGAAGCCCGATCCTCGCACGGATCGCGAGCTGGGCGTCGGCCGGGGTCGATCCGTCGATCATGGGAATCGGCCCCGTCCCGGCGACTCGCCGCGCGCTCGAAAAGGCCGGGTGGAGCATTGGCGATCTCGACCTGATCGAAGCGAACGAAGCGTTTGCCGCGCAGGCGCTGTCGGTCGGCAAGGAACTCGGCTGGGATCCCGAGCGCGTCAACGTCAACGGCGGTGCGATCGCGATCGGCCACCCGATCGGCGCCTCGGGCGCGCGCGTGCTGACGACGCTGCTATACGAGATGGCCAAGCGCGATGTTCGGAAGGGTCTGGCAACGCTTTGTATTGGCGGCGGAATGGGAATTGCGGTCTGCGTCGAGCGGTAAGACCCAAAAACCGTTGCGCTGGGACAACAATTTTTTTGAAAGCATGACGGATGTGACACTTTGGTCACATGTTTAACAAACTGTCAGCTTTGGTTCAGGTTTGTGAAATGTAGGGGTTGCGCCGGACCTACATTTCTTATTTGTTACCCCCAACCGGGCAGGCGGAACCGCCGCCCGGAAATGGGGAACTATCGATGAAGCTCAGACTGTTGTCTGCGAGCGCCCTTACCGGCGTGTCGCTCGTTATCGCTTTGCCTGCCGCCGCTCAAACCGCACCTCCCGAGCCGGCACCTGCCACACCACCAGGCTCGCTTGCTGCCGACGACGCTTCGGCGGCGAACCAGGGCCCTGAAGATATCGTCGTCACCGGTTCGCGCATCCGGGTCCGCAAGCTCGACCAATCGGTTCCGGTCACGGCGATCTCGGCGGTCGAACTGCTCGGTGCGCGCGGCGACGTTTCGCTCGGCGACGCGCTCAACCAGCTCCCGCAGCTCCGCTCGACCTTCAGCCAGGCGAACTCGACCGGCAGCATCGGCACCGCGGGCCTCAGCCTGCTCGATCTGCGCGGCCTCGGTACTGCGCGCACGCTGACGCTCGTCAACGGCCGTCGCGTCGTGACCGCCGTTCCCGGCAGCTACACGCCCGACGTCAGCACGATTCCGTACGATCTGGTCGAACGCGTCGATCTCGTCACCGGCGGCAATTCGGCGATCTACGGTTCGGATGCGATCGCGGGCGTCGTCAACTTCGTGCTGCGCAAGAACTATGACGGCGTGCGGATTCGCGCACAGGGCGGCACGACCACCTATGGCGACCGCGGCACCTACCTGATCAGCGGCATCGCCGGCCATAACTTCCTCGACGGTCGGGTGAACCTCACCGTGTCGGGCGAATATACGCGCGCAAACTCGGTCTTCTATGCCGATCGCGATTATCTGGGCGCGTTCACGGGAACGCCCGGGTTCATCACGACGCAGATCACCACCGCGCCGAACCGCAACTTCGACGGCATTCCGAACACCTCGTTCGTGTCGAGCGGCATCGTCTTCGGCAACCGCTCGATCGGCGGTACCGTCGTGACGACCTGCCCGGGCACCGCGACCACGGCAAATGCCGCGCAGCGCGCCGCGATCTGCACCGGGCAGACCACGCCGACCGGCGCCCCGCTCGCGTACAACTACGTGTTCCAGCCTGACGGTTCGCTGCAGAAGGACAGCAACATTGTCGACAATCGCGCGATCGGCGGCGGGATTCTCCGCGGCTTGACCGCGACGGGCGTCGAAGATGCGATGTTGCTGCCGAGCCAGGATCGCTATGTTGCGAACCTGATGTTGAGCGGCGATTTCTCACCCGCCTTCAAGCCGTTCCTCGAGGCGACCTACGTCAAGGTCGATGTCGAGCAGCAATCGACCCAGCCGAGCTTCACGGGTGGTACGCTGACCTCGACGTTCAGCATCAACAACCCGTTCCTCTCCGCCGCATCGCGCTCGACGCTGCAGACGATCCTCGCCCCGGGCGCCACGTCGTTCACGCTCAACCGCTTCAACAACGATTTCGGCACGCGCGCCGAATTCCATAAGCGGCAGACCTACCGCGCCGTTCTCGGCGTGCAGGGCGACATCAGCGAGAAGGGCAATCTCCACTACGAGATCGCCGGCAACTACGGTCGCACCGAAAACTACTATCGCACGGGCGGCAACGTCCTGATCGCGAACTACGGCAAGGCGGTGAACGCGGTTGTCGCACCGACCGGCTATGCCGGGAGCAACTTCGTCAACAATTCGACCGGCCAGAAGATCGTCTGCGCGGTCAATGCCGATGCCAGCACGACCAACGACGACGCGGCCTGCGTTCCATTGAACCTGTTCGGCCAGGGCGCCTTCGACCAGCGCGCCCTCAACTACACGCTCTACACCTCGACGCGGAACCAGTGGGCCGAGGAAATCGACGCAACGGCATTCCTCTCGGGCGATTCGAGCGGCTTCTTCAAGCTGCCCGGCGGCCCGGTCGGCTTCTCGATCGGTGCCGAATATCGCAGCGAGGATGCGTTCTCGGGCCAGGATCCGGTCACCGCGTCGGGCGCGACCTTCCTCAACCCGGCGGCGACGTTCGATCCGAACAAGGTCGAGATCAAGGAACTCTATGGCGAGCTTCGCCTACCGGTCCTCGCCAATCTGCCGCTCATCCGCGAGTTGACGATCGAAGGCGCTGGCCGCGTGTCCGATTACGGCGGCACGGTCGGTTCGGTCGTCGCATGGAATGCCGGTGTGATCTACTCGCCGGTCCGCGACCTGACCTTCAACGCGACCTTGGCACGCTCGGTCCGCGCACCGAACCTGTCCAACCTCTATGCGACCGCGGCGACCACCTTCGCCAACGGCCTGACCGATCCGTGCGACCAGGCGGGTGGCACCAACTCGGGCAACAACATCAACGCCGGTCCGAACCGTGTGAAGAACTGCGCGGCGGCCGGTATCCCGACCAGCATCACCTTCGTCGATCCGGCATCGGGCGCGACTCTGGTGAAGCCGTGGACCAACCAGTCGGCATCAGGTGTTGCCGGTGTGAACCAGGGCAACCCCAACCTCTCGCCTGAAGTCGGCCTGAGCTTCACGACCAGCATGAACTATGCGCCGCACTATATTCCCGGCCTCAACTTCAAGGTCACCTACTACAACATCCGCGTGAAGAACGTGATCTCCGGCCTTACCGGCCAGGCGATCATCAACCGCTGCTATGACGATCCGGGCGGCATCAACAACACGTTCTGCGCCGCCGTCTTCCGCCGCACGACGACCGATCCGGTTACCAACCAGACCTTCAACGGACAGACCTCGCGCACGATCGACACGTCGCAGTTCACCTTCGGACTGGCGGGCAACGGCAACGGCTTCATCAACCAGCCGTTCAACTTCGCCAAGCTGGCAACGCGCGGCCTCGATTTCGACGCAGCCTATGTCCATGCGTTCCGCAGCAACCTGCAGCTCAATCTGCGCCTGCAGGTCAGCTATGTGATGGATCGTCTGCAATACACCTACATCACCGAACCCAACCGCTACGACCGGATCGACAGCACGCTCGGCGATCCGAAGTGGCAGGGTCAGTTCACGATCAACGGCAAATGGGGCCCGGTCGACCTGAACTACAATGCGCGCTACGTCGGCAAGCAGATCGTTTCGGGGCTTTCCTATGAAACGTTCTTCACTTCGCAGGGCCGGACTCCGACCAACCCCGACGCGCGTCCGTTCGTGTACTATAACCCGATCGTCTACCACAGCCTTCGTCTGGGCGTGAACGCGACCGACAAGTACCGCTTCTACGCCGGCGTCGACAACCTCACCAACAAGCTGCCGCCGTACGATCTTACGGGCACGGGCAACGACGCGATCTATCCGAACACCGGCCGCTTCTTCTATGCGGGTGCCGAGTTCAAATTCTGATCGAAACACATCCAACCTGAGGAAAAGGGGTCGCTTTCGCGGCCCCTTTTTTTATGCGGTCCAGCGCCTTTCGAACCGCTGCCCCAACCCCGTCAGCAGCTCATATTGCGACATGCCCGCGGCGGCCGCTGCCGCCGGCAACGCATAGTCGAGCGCGACCCAATCGCCCTCGCCGAGCTCCGGCGCCGCCGCGACCGAGATCGCCGTCAGATCCATCGACACGCGGCCGATCACCGGCAGCGCGGCAGCACCGGCGCGCGCGGCGCCGGCATTGCTGAACCCGCGCCAATAGCCGTCGGCATAACCGATATTGAGGATTGCCACCTCGAGCGGCGCCGTGGCCGTGAACTGCGCATTATAGCCGATCGAATCGCCCGCCTGGAGGGTACGGCGCTGGAGGATCTGCGCTTCGGGGGTCACGACTTGCCCGACCACGCCCGCCAGTTCGCCGCGCGGCACGCCCCCGTAGAGCGCAAGCCCGGGTCGCGTGAGGTCGAAGGCATAGTCGGCGCCAAGCGCGATTCCCGCCGAATTGGCGAGGCTCAGCCGCCGTGCGGCGGTGCGCCCGCCGAGCCCGCGCAACGCCGCTGCCTGCCGCGCATTCATCGCGCTGTCCTCGTCGGCGCACGCGAGATGGCTCATCAGCGTGTCGATCGCCAGGCCATCGAGCAGCCCGCTTGCGACCTCGGCGATCGATACGCCGAGCCGGTTCATCCCGGTATCGACCATCACGTCGCACCGCCCGCCGCCACTCTCGCGCCAGCGCGCGACGTGCGCTGCGGTATTGAGCACCGGGCGCGCGATAACGCTCGTGGCGGCCGCCATGTCCTCGGCGCGCACGCCGTGCAGCACGGCGATGTCGAAGCCGAGCCCGGCGAGACGCTCGGCCTCGCCCCAGCTCGCGACGAAGAAATCGCGGCATCCCGCGCCCGCCAGGCGCTCGGCGACACCCGCCGCGCCGAGGCCATAGCCATCGGCCTTGATCGCCGCGCCGCACGCCGCCGCGCCGCTCAGCGCGTCGAGCGCGCGCCAGTTCGCGACGAGCGCGGCGGTGTCGAGGCGGAGGCGGAGCGGAGCATCGGTCATGCCAGAGCGGTTAGCCGCCGCGGCAGGCACGCGCCAGCCCGGCGTTCAGTCGGCGCTCGCCCGGCCCGGCTTGCTTTCCTCGAGGCCATAGAGCGTGACGACCAGCGCCATCGCCACCACCGCGATCGTGTACCACAGCCCGGCATAGGGATTGCCCGTGCGCGCGACGATCACCTGGCTGATCAGCGGCAGGAAGCCGCCGAAATAGCCGGTGCCGAAATGATAGGGGATCGACATCGAGCTGTAGCGGATCCGCGGCGGAAACATTTCCGACAGCAAGGCGGCGACCGGGCCATAAGTGATTCCGGCGAGCGCGCTGAGCGCAAGGATCGCGAGCAGGATCAACACGATATTGCCCGGCGACGGCACGACCGGGCGCAGATCGTACCCGCCGTTCGCGAGCGCGGCATCGAGCCCGGCATCGCTGAGATCGTCGACGCCCACGCCGCCGATCAGCACCAGCGTCACCGGGGTGTGCGCCTTGGTATACGGCACGCCCTTTTTCGACAGATAGTCGAGCAAGCGGCGGCATTCGGTCGGCTTGGCCGGGAACAGGTCGTATTGGCACGCAGGCCCCGACACGACGACGGGCGCGCGCTTGGCGGCATGCGCGAGTTCGGGGTTGGCGGCGCTGCCCATCACCCAGAAGATCGGAAAGAGCAGCACGAGCGTCAGCGCATAGCCGATCACGATCGGCGTCTTGCGCCCGACTCGGTCCGACAGCCAGCCGAACAGCACGAAGAACCCAAGCCCGCCGAGCGCGCCGAACCCGACGATCAACTGGGCGGCGGTTTCCTGGACGCGCATCGTGCCTTGCAGGAACGACAGCACGGTGAACATCGCGGTGTACCAGATCACGGTCAGCCCGGCGGCGATGCCGAACAGCGCGACGAACAGCCGCTTGAGGTTGCCGGGATAGGTGAAGCTTTCGGTGAACGGGTTCTTGGCGGTCTCGCCCGCCGCCTTCATTTGCTTGAACACCGGGCTTTCGGACAGTTTGAGCCGCATCCACAGCGACACGCCGAGCAGCACGAGCGAGAAGACGAACGGCACGCGCCAGCCCCATGCGTCCCACATTCCTGCCGGCATCAGCGCCTTGGCGAGCAACACGACGGCGAGGCTGAGGATGAATCCGCCAGCCACACTCGCTTGAATGAAGCTGGTGAAATAGCCGCTGCGCCCGGGTGGCGAATGCTCGGCGACATAGATCGCCGCGCCGCCATATTCACCGCCGAGCGCGAGCCCCTGCAGGATTCGCAGTCCGATCACGACGAACGGCGCGGCGAGCCCGATCGTCGCCGCGCTCGGCACCAGGCCGACTCCGGCGGTGGCGAGGCCCATCAGCGTGATCGTGACGAGGAAGGTATATTTGCGCCCGAGCTTGTCGCCGAGAAAGCCGAACAGGATCGCGCCGAGCGGGCGAAAGCCGAACCCGACCGCAAACCCCGCCCAGGCGTAGAGCGTCTGGAGCAGCTCGCTTTGCGCGGGAAAGAAGGTCCGCCCGATGATCCCCGAGGCCGCCAGAGTGCCGTAGATGAAGAAATCATACCATTCGAAGATCGTGCCGAGCGACGAGGCAGTGATGATGAGCTGGATGTCCTTGCGGCTCGGCGTCACCGGCACGTCCGGCCCCACATCGCTCGCCAAGATCGTCGCCATTCTCACCATCCCCACCCATGCTTCGGGTCCGGCGCGACGATAAGCGGTTTCGCCCGTGCGGCAAGACGCATCCCGCCAGCCCGGCGCGCAGCGGTTATCCGGCGTCGCGCACGCGCTCGTGATGGCGGATCACTTCGTCGATGATGAAGCGCAGGAACTTCTCGCTGAAATCGGGGTCGAGATCGGCTTGCTTGGCGAGCCCGCGCAGCCGCGCGATCTGCGATTCCTCACGCCCCGGATCGGCGGGCGGCAACCCAGCGGACGCCTTGTAGCGCCCGACCGCCTGCGTCGTCTTGAAGCGCTCGGCGAGCAGAAAGACCAGCGCCGCATCGATATTGTCGATGCTCTGGCGGTATCCGTTCAGCGTCTCGTCGGCCACCGATTGCTCCCCATCTGATGTCCTCGCCCTATTGCGGGCACGGGAGGGCCCATGCAAGCCGGGAAACGCTTGCCTTTGGGCGCGCGCGCGGCCACATCGCACGCCACATGAGCGCCACCCTTCTCCGCCTCGATCCGAGCCGCGCCCAGCCCTCGCTGGAGCCGATGGTGCAACTCGTCACCGGCGACATGAACATGGTCAATGCCGTGATCCTGTCGCGGATGCAGTCCGAGATTCCGCTGATCCCCGAACTCGCCGGCCATTTGATCGCCGGCGGCGGCAAGCGGATGCGCCCGATGCTGACGCTCGCGAGCGCACGGCTGCTGAGCTATTCGGGCACGCGGCATCACCGCCTCGCCGCCGCGGTCGAGTTCATCCACACCGCCACGCTGCTCCACGACGATGTCGTCGACGGATCCGATCTGCGCCGCGGGAAGCGCACCGCCAACCTCATCTGGGGCAACCCGGCGAGCGTGCTCGTCGGCGATTTCCTGTTCAGCCGCTCGTTCGAGCTGATGGTCGAGGACGGATCGCTGAAAGTGCTCGGGATCCTCGCGGGCGCGAGCGCGATCATCGCCGAGGGCGAGGTCAACCAGCTCACCGCCGCGCGCCGGATCGACACGCCCGAGGAACGCTATCTCGACATCATCGGCGCGAAGACCGCCGCGTTGTTCGCCGCGGCCTGCCGCGTCTCTGCGGTCGTCGCCGAGCGCCCCGAGGCCGAAGAACTCGCGCTCGATTCGTACGGCCGCAACCTCGGCATCGCGTTCCAGCTGGTCGACGATGCGATCGACTATGTCTCCGACGCGGGCACGATGGGCAAGGATGCCGGCGACGATTTCCGCGAAGGCAAGGCGACGCTTCCGGTGATTCTCGCTTATGCGCGCGGCAATCCGGAGGACCGCGTGTTCTGGAAGGCGGCGATCGAAGGGCATCGCAACAGCGACGCGGATTTCGAGCGTGCGATCGAGCTCGTTCGGGCGACGCGCGCGGTCGACGACACGCTCGCACGGGCGCGCCATTACGGCCAGCGCGCGATCGATGCGCTGGCGATCTTCGCCAACGGCAAGGCCAAGGACGCAATGGTCGAAGCCGTCGAATTCGCGATCGCGCGCGCCTACTAAGCCGCGCGCCCGGTCGGCCTTTCGATCTTTCCAATGCCACGGAAAGGCGCATAGTGGCGGCGCGGTTGGACGTCGAGCGGACGATCGCAACAAGAGGATCGAGTATGTTCGTCGATTTCCAGAACCAGTGGAGCCCACCCGAGCCCCCGGCGCCAAAGCCCGCGCCACGGCAGAACAAACGCGCCGAGTCGATCACCGCCTGGATCATCGGTTTCAATCTCGTGATGCTCTTGGTCGGCCCGCTTGCCGGCGCGACGCTGTTCGACGCCGTGGTGGCGATGTTCAAGCACTGACGCGCGACGCCGCCCCCGGCGGTTAGCAGCCGAGCTTCGGCTCGGTCGCGTCGGCCCCGTCGAGTTCGACTTGCAACGTCGCATGGCCGATCCCGAAATGCGCCTTGAGCATCGTCCGCGCGCGGTCGAGGAAGGCATCGCCCGGATGCCCGCCGGGCATGACGAGATGCGCGGTCAGCACGGTCTCGGTCGTGCTCATCGGCCAGATATGGACGTGATGCACCCGCGCGACGCCCGGCAGCTCGCGCAATTCTTCCCACACCGCGTCCGAATCGATGCTCCGCGGCACCGCCGCCAGCGCCATCTCGACCGATTCGCGGAGCAAGCCCCAGGTCTGCAGGAAGATCAGCACCGCGATGACGATGCTGACGATCGGATCGATCCAGGTCGCCCCCGAGAGCCAGATCACCAGCCCCGACACGACGACCCCCGCCGACACCATCGCATCGCTCAGCATGTGGAGATACGCGCCGCGGATGTTGAGGTCGCCCTTGCGGCCGCGCATGAACAGCAACGCGGTCACCCCATTCACGACAATCCCCGCGCCCGCGACCCAGGCGACGGTCGGCCCGTCGACCGGCGCGGGCGTCGCGATCCGCTGCACCGCCTCGAGCACGATCGCCCCGAGCGCGACGAGCAGCAGCAGCGCGTTGAGCAAGGCGGCGAGGATCGTCGAACCCTTGAGCCCATAGGTGAAGCGCTTCGACGCCGCGCGCCGCCCGAGCGCGATCGCCGCCCAGGCCGCGCCGAGCCCGAGCACGTCGGACAGATTGTGCCCGGCATCCGCGAGCAGCGCGACCGACCCCGCGATCAGCCCGAACACGACTTCGGCGACGATGAAGCCGAGGTTGAGCGTGATGCCGATCGCGAACGCCCGGTCGTGGCCAGCGGCGGGCGGACCGTGGTCGTGCCCGGCATGGCTATGGCCTGCGCCATGCGAATGCCCGTGATGATGATGCGAATGGCCGGCCACGACGATCTCCGAAACTCTGGACGTCCGCCTAGCATCGCGATTGCGGGATATACTAGGACGTTGGGAATGCCGCCGCAGTTCCCTCGCCATGCGTCGATCGATCGCACGATATCGCGCTGTCCCCGTGGCGCGCGATCGGGCAAGGCGCTGCGTATCGTGGCCACCCTCCTTCTTCCCCATCTGCGGTGTTTGGCATGACGCTGCCGATCCACGCCGTCCTGCCCGATCTGCTCGCGCGGCTGCGCGACGCGAGCAACGCCGTCCTCGTCGCGCCGCCGGGCGCGGGCAAGACCACCGCCGTCGCGCCCGCTTTGCTTGGCGAAGCGTGGTGCAGCGGCAAGATCCTGCTGCTTTCGCCACGCCGTCTCGCCGCGCGCGCCGCGGCCGAGCGCATGGCGGCGACCGCCGGCCAGCCCGTCGGCCAGACCTTCGGCTATGCCACGCGGATGGATTCGAAGCGTTCGGCGGCGACCCGCGTAACCGTCGTAACCGAGGGCATCTTCGTCGCGCGCATCCAGAACGATCCCGAACTGGCGGGCGTCTCGGCGGTGCTGTTCGACGAAGTCCATGAGCGCAGCCTCGACAGCGATTTCGGGCTCGCGCTCGCGCTCGATGCGCAAGCCGGGCTGCGCCCCGATCTGCGGGTCGTCGCGATGTCGGCGACGCTCGACGGCGCGCGCTTCTCGGGGCTGATGGAGGGCGCGCCGGTGATCGAGAGCGCGGGGCGGATGCACCCGCTCACGCTGCGCCATCTCGGCCGTGCGGCCGAGGCGCGGATCGAGGATTCGGTCGCGGGCGCGGTGCGGCTCGCGCTGCGCGAGGAGAAGGGCGGAGTCCTCGCCTTCCTGCCGGGCGTCGCCGAGATCGAGCGCACCGCCGAACGGCTCGACGGGCTCGGCGAGGGCATCGTGCTCCACAAGCTCCATGGCAGCCTCGACCCCGCAGCGCAGCGCGCCGCGATCGCGCCCGACGCCGCGGGGCGCCGCAAGGTCGTGCTCGCGACGTCGATCGCCGAGACCAGCCTGACGCTCGACGGGATCGCGGTGGTGATCGATTCGGGCCTCGCGCGCCGCCCGCGCTATGATCGTGCCGCGGGGATGACGCGGCTCGTCACCGAACGCGCGAGCCAGGCCGCGGTCACGCAACGTGCGGGCCGCGCCGCGCGCCAGACGCCGGGGGTGGCGTATCGGCTGTGGGAGGAAGCCGCGACCGCCGGGCTGCCGCGCTTCGACCCGCCCGAGATCCTCGAGGCCGATCTGTCGGCGCTGACGCTCGACTGCGCGCTGTGGGGCGTCGCCGATCCGCGGCAGTTGCGCTGGCTCGATCCGCCGCCCGAGGCGGCGGTGCAGGAAGCGCGCACGCGGCTCGCGGCGCTCGACGCGCTCGATGCGGATGGGCGCCCGACGCCGCATGGCCATGCGATCGCGCGGCTGCCGCTCGCGCCGCGGCTTGGGCACATGCTGGTGCGGGCGGGGGAGCTTGGTCTGGCCGATGTCGCGGCCGAGGTCGCGGTGCTGCTCGGCGAGCGCGGACTTGGCGGCAATGACGTCGATCTCGAAACGCGCCGCCGCCGCTGGCGCAGCGAGCGCGGGCCACGCGCGGAAGCGGGGCGGAAACTTGCGAAACGGTGGAGCCAACTTGCTCCCCTCCTGCTTGCGGGAGGGGCTGGGGGTGGGCGCGCGCTTTCAACCAGCGCGAACGGCGAAAGCGCGAGCCCACCCCCCAGCCCCATCCCGCAAGCGGGAGAGGGACAAGAAGCCATCGCTATCGCGCTCGCCTTCCCCGATCGCATTGCGCGCCGCCGCGACAGCTCGGGCGAAACCTGGGCTTCGGTCGGCGGACGCGGGTTCAAGCTCGATCCGACCAGCAGTCTCGCGCGCGAAGAGTGGCTCGCCGTCGCCGAGACCCAAGGCATGGCGTCGGGCGCGCGCATCCTCTCGGCCGCCGCGATCGACCTCGCCACGATCGAGACGCTGTTCGGCGAGCGGATCGCGACGCATCGCACCGTCGCCTTCGACCCCGCGACCGGCGGCATCCGGGCGTTGCGCGAACGCCGGCTCGGCGCGCTGCGGCTGTCGAGCGGCCCCGATTCGAACGCCGACCCCGATGCCATCGCCGCGGCGCTGCTCGAAGGAGTCCACGCGACCGGCCTCGCCCGCCTCCCGTGGAGCGACGCCGCGCTCGCGCTGCGCCACCGCGCCGCCTTTGCGCAGGAGCATGGCGGCGCCGAACTCGCGCTCGACGACGCGGCGTTGCTCGCGCGCGCCGACGAATGGCTCGTCCCGCTGCTGACGGGCAAGCGCCGGCTCGACGCGATCGATCCCGGCGCGCTGACCGAAGCGCTGCGCACCCTGATCGGCTGGGACGCGCTGAAGACGATCGAGCGCCTCGCGCCGACGCACTTCACCAGCCCCGCCGGGTCGACCCACCCGATCGATTACGATGCCGAAGGTGGCCCGCGCGTCGAGCTGCGCCCACAGACGCTGTTCGGGCTCGCAACGCACCCGATGATCGCGGGCGGGCGCGTGGCGCTGGTGCTCAGCCTTACCTCGCCCGGCGGCCGGCCGATCCAGACGACGCGCGATTTGCCGGGTTTCTGGGCGGGCAGCTGGTCGGCGGTGGCCAAGGAAATGCGCGGTCGTTACCCGCGCCACCCCTGGCCCGACGACCCCGCCGCCGCCTCTGCAACGCTGCGCACGAAAAACGCAGATGCGCGGCGCCAAGAAGCACGATAAGGAGACGCCATGTCGATCGCCCGAATCTATCAGCGCCCCAAGAACGCCATGTCGTCGGGCCGTGCCCGCACCACCAGCTGGGTGCTCGATTTCGCCCCTGCCGAGGCCAAGCAAGCCGACCCGCTCACCGGCTGGGCCGGCTCGGGCGACACGCGCGACCAGGTGCGGCTGAGCTTCCCGACGCAGGAAGCCGCGATCGCCTATGCCGAGCGCGAAGGTCTTGCCTTCACCGTCGTCTCCGCGCCGACGCGGACGCTCAAGCTGCAAAGCTACGCCGACAACTTCCGCTGACGGCGAGGGTTGGTCGGGGGCGGTTTGCCCCTCGCCGATTCAGCCAGCCAGGATCCCGCCGCTAAGCAGCAGCAGCATCTTGACGTCGATCGCCACGCCCTCGGCGCGCTTGGCGGCAACGAACGCCGCAATCTCGCCGAGCGGGACGCGGTGGACGGTGATGTTCTCGCCCTCGACCCCGCCGCCAGCGCTCACCTGCGTCAACCCGGTGGCGCGGACGAGCGTGAAGCCTTCCGACACCATCCCCGGCGAGGAATGGAAGAAGCCGATCGTTTCGATCGTCGCCGCGGCATAGCCGGTTTCTTCCTCGAGCTCGCGCGCGGCCGAGGTGTGGATGCCCTCGCCTTCGGTTTCATCGCCGACAAGGCCAGCCGGCAACTCCAGACAGCGCTTCCCGAGCGGCACGCGGTATTGCTCGACCAGGATCACCGCGCCATCGTCGATCGCAAGGATCACCGCGGCGGCGATCCCGCGGGCCCGCGCGACATATTCCCAGCTTCCGTCCTTGATGACCTTGATGAACTTGCCGTCCCACACCGTCTCTGCGGTCATACTTCGATCAGCCTGTCGGGAAGTTCGTTGCGGTCGTCGGCAGTCTTGGGGAAGGTTTCGGACAGGATCGTGCCGATCTGCTCGACCGCCGCTGCCATGCCGGCGGCGGGTCGTCCCTCGCGCGAGTGCGCGACCAGCGCCGCCATCGCCGCGCCCCAGCGCTCGGCCGGGACCGCGCGGTGGATCGCTTCGTCGGCGACGATTTCGGCCATGCGCTCGTCGCGCGACAGATAGAGCAGGATCCCGACGCGCGCGGTGGTGCGCCGCTCGGCACCGACCTTGAAATACTGGATCGCGCGACGCCGCACGCGCCGCGCGCGCGTCGCCTTTGGCACCAGCGCGATCCGCCACGCGGCACGCCCGAGCGCATAGCGGACGATCAGGAAGACGATCGCCTCGACCACGAGCAGCGCCGACAGCAGCAGCCGCGGATCGGCGGGCGATTCCCACCCGTCCGAAAAGCCTGCAAGCCACCGCTCGATCGCGGCCGGATCGATCGTGAACAGCGCGACGACGAGCAGCATCGCGGCCACCGCATAGTGCAGCGCGGCGTCGCGATACTCGTCCGAGCGATCGCTGACGATCGTCACGATCTCGCCATCGGTCCCCGCTTCGGCGGCCTTGACCGCAGCGAGCACGACCGCATGGTCCGCCGCCGTGAGATGCGCTGTGCGCGGCATTACCAGTCTCCCGAGGCGCCACCGCCCCCAAAGGATCCGCCGCCACCGCCGGTGAAGCCACCGCCGCCCCAGCTGCCATCGGAACCGCCGCCGCCACCGCCGCCGCCGCCCCAGCCGCCGCCCGAATCGCGACGCGAATCGCTAAGACTGCTGAGCACAGAGCCCCACAACACCGCCGAGCCGATCCCGTCATTATACTGCCGCCCGCCGCCGCGCCGGCGCAGGCTCGACAGGATGACGAAGCCGATCACGAGGCCCCAGAAGATCATCCCGAACGGAATCCCGCCGCCACCGCGCGATGTGCTGCGCTTGTGCGTCGCATCGAACGCGGCTGCCGCCTTGTCGAGATTGGCCTTCTGTTCCTCGGGCGATGCGCGCAGCTGTGCGATGACGGCATCGGTGCCGGCCTCCATCGCGCCGGGAATGTCGCTCGGCTGCTTCTTAAGCAGCGGCAGCATCTTCTCGCGGATCATCACGCCCGAAAACGCATCGGTCAGGAAAGGTTCGAGACCATAGCCGACTTCGAGCCGCGGCCCGCGATGCCCGGCGGCCTCGTTCGGCGCGATCATCAGGATCGCGCCATTGTCGACGTCCTTGAGCCCGACGCCCCAGGCACGCCCGAGCCCGACGCCATATTCGGACAGCTCGCGCCCCTGCAGATCGGGGAGCGTGACGACGACCAATTGCCGCTTGGTGTCCTTCTGCAACGCCTCGAGCTTGGCGGTCAGATCGGCCTCGGTCGCTGGCGGCAGGACGTTGGCGGCATCGACGACCAATCCGGTAAATTTCGGATAGGTCTGCGCCGCTGCCGGGACGAGCCCCAGCAGCAGCGCGACCAACGTCGCAAGCAAGGCCTGAATCAGGCGCATCGGCATCACATCGCCTTCGGGGCCTTCGGCCCGGTTACTTTAGTTGGTGTTGCCGAAATTGACCGCAGGCGCTTCCTCGGCGCCCGCGCTCGTCGCCTTGAACGGGACCAGCGGCTTTGCACCATAGATCACCTTCGCGCCGATCGCGTCGGGGAAGGTGCGGATCGTCGTGTTATACGCCTGCACGGCGTCGTTATAATCGTGCCGCGCGGTCGAGATGCGGTTCTCGGTGCCTTCGAGCTGCGTCATCAGCGTGGCGTAATTGCCCTGCGACTTGAGCTCGGGATAGGCTTCCTGGAGCCGCTGCAGCGACATCGTCACGCCGGCCTGCGCCTTCTCGTAATTGGCGACCTTCGCCGGATCGTTGAGATCGGCACCCGACACCTTGACTTGCGACGCCGAGGCGCGCGCCTGCGTCACTTCGACGAGGATCGCCTTCTCCTGCGCGCCCGCGGCTTTCACCGTCGAGACGAGGTTGGGAATGAGGTCGGCGCGGCGCTGATAATAGTTTTCGACGTCGGCCCATTTGGCCTTGGCATTCTCCTCCGCGGTCGGAACGCTGTTGAGCCCGCAGCCAGCCAAGGTGACGGCGCCGAGGAGAACGAGCGGAGTGCGGTACTTCATATCGTAGGGATCCCTTCAGATCTTGCGTCATCATGATAGCCGGGTACGATGGCCTCGCGAAATGAAATCGGAAGGGGGCACGCTTTGTTCAAGGAGTTTAAGGCATTCATTGCTCGGGGGAACGTGCTCGATCTCGCCGTCGCGGTGATCATCGGCGCGGCGTTCGGCAAGATCATCACGTCGCTGACCGACGACGTGATCATGCCGGTCATCGGCAAGATCTTCGGCGGACTCGATTTTTCGAGCTACTTCGTCGTGCTCGGCAAGATGCCGCCCGCGCTCGCCGGATCATCGGATTATGCCGCGCTGAAAAAGGCCGGCGTGCCGCTGTTGGGCTACGGGACGTTCGTCACCGCCGCGGTGAACTTCGTGATCGTGGCCTTTATAATCTTCTTGATCGTCCGCGCCGTGAACCGGCTGATGCCCGCCGCGCCCGAAGTCGTCGCCGAGCCGGTCGAGCCGTCTGACGTCACGCTGCTGCGCGAGATTCGCGACGAGCTGCGCCGGCGGTAATGATCGGTAGCCCCTCCCCTTCAGGGGAGGGGAGTGGGTTACGCCGCGACCAATTCCTCCGCAGTCGCATCGGCAAGGCTGGTGCCATCGAGAATTCGCGCGGTCTCGTCGCGCACGCGCATCATCGCGTGGCGGATCGCGCAGGTCGCCTCGTCCTTGCAGTCCTTGCACGAGCGGTATGCGGTACGGCTGACGCACGGCACCAGCGCAAGCGGCCCCTCGATCACGCGGATGATCTCGCCGAGCGAAATCAGGTGCGGCGGGCGCGACAGGCAGTACCCGCCCATCTTGCCGCGATGGCTGTGGAGAAACCCCGCCTCGCGAAGATCGGCGAGGATCAGCTCGAGGAACTTGCGCGGCACGTTCGCCTCGGCGGCGATGCGGTTCATCGGGATCGGGGGGCTTCCGGCCGGGGCTTGCGCCAGGAACATCATCGCGCGGAGTGCGTAGCGGGAACGTTGCGTCAACATGATATACTAACCCATGCACCCGATTTGTGGCGAGTGAAAGGCGGAAGGTGTCAAACCGGGCCTTTTCATCATGTTGCAACGCCCCTTTTCACGCGGCTGTAACATGCCTATATCGCTCGTGCCGGGCTTGCCCGGCTATGGTGATAAAGTGCGGCGTAGAATAGATGCAGCGGACCCGGGGGCAGTACCCGGCGACTCCACCACACCCCCTCTCTCCAGAGGGGGTATGACGGGGTCGAACTAGGATCGACGTGTATTGAAAGGCGCTGTTTTTGCCCAGGCTGAGTAACCTGTTCAAGGCTCATAACCACAAGTGCAAACGATAACCATGCACTCGCGATTGCTGCGTAACACTAAGGCCTAACGGTCTAAGTTACTAAGTTAAAAGCGCGGTCCGGGCCGCACCGGGCAACAGAAGCGGACACCGGCGGTCCGGGGGGCACCGAGCAACAGAAGCTCCCCACCTATCCTGCGGCGAGTAGCGTTACGCGAAGCATGGCCGACTCCGACAGCGCCCCACCCCCGCCCCCGCCCCCACAGCGCAAGATCATCCATATCGACATGGATGCCTTCTATGCCTCCGTCGAGCAGCGCGACGATCCGGCATTGCGTGGCAAGCCCGTCGCGGTCGGCGGATCGCGCGCGCGCGGCGTGGTCGCGGCGGCGAGCTATGAGGCGCGGACCTTCGGCGTGCGCTCGGCGATGCCCTCGGTCACCGCGATCCGGCGCTGTCCTGACCTTGTGTTCGTGCCGCCGCGCTTCGACGTCTATGGCGCGATCTCGCAGCAGATCCGCGCGATCTTCGCCGACTATACCGACCAGATCGAACCGCTCTCGCTCGACGAGGCGTATCTCGACGTCACCGAGGACCGCCACGGCCTCGGCTCGGCCAAGGCGATCGCCGAGCAGATCCGCGCGCGGATCAAGGCCGAGACTGGGCTCACCGCGTCGGCGGGCGTTAGCTACAACAAGTTCGTCGCCAAGCTCGCCTCGGACCAGAACAAGCCCGACGGGATCTGCGTCATTCCCCCGGCGCGCGGCGCGGCGTTCGTCGCGAGCCTGCCGGTCAAGCGCTTCCACGGCGTCGGCCCGGTCACCGCGACGCGGATGGCGGCGCTCGGGATCGAGACCGGCGCCGATCTGCGCGAGCAACCGCTCGCCTTCCTCCACGCCCATTTCGGAAGTTATGCCGACTATCTGTACGGCGCCGCGCGCGGGATCGACCACCGCCCGGTGCGCAGTAACCGCGCGACCAAGTCGGTAGGCGCCGAGCGGACGTTCGAGACCGACATCGCGTCCCCTGCCGATCTCCACGCCGCGCTCGAGCGGGTCGCCGAGGCGGCGCTGGTGCGGATCGAGCGCCACGGCGTGCGCGGACGGACCGTGACGCTCAAGCTGCGCTTCTCGGATTTCCGCACTATTACGCGCGCACGCTCGCTCAGTCGCGGCGCGTTCGACCGCGCAAGCTTCGTCGCGGGCGGACGTGCGTTGCTCGATGCGCAGCTTCCGGTGCCGCTCGGCGTGCGCTTACTCGGGCTGACGCTGTCGGGGATCACCGACAACGAGGAAGCGACCGAGCAGGCGACGCTCTTGTGACACGCCCTCCCCGTTCGCCCTGAGCCTGTCGAAGGGCCTTACCGCGCGCCGGTGCTTCGACAGGCTCAGCACGAACGGTGGTATACGCGCCGACGCCGACGCTACGCCACCCGCTCCCCGACCCGCTGCAGATCCTCGACGAAGCGCGCATATTCCGCATCAGCCTGCGCGCGGTCGGGTATCCGCAGCAAATAGCTCGGATGCACCGTGATCCACGCCTCGCCCCCACCGGGCAGCGTCAGCGCGCGCCCGCGCTCCTTGCCGATCGTCACGACGCGCCCGAACAGGCTGCGCGCCGCGGTCGCGCCGAGCGCGACCGTCACCTTCGGCCGGACGAGCAACTGCTCCTGCTCGACCCACCAGCGGCACGCGTCGATCTCGCCGGCGTCGGGCTTGGCATGGATGCGCCGCTTGCCGCGCGGTTCGAACTTGAAATGCTTGACCGCGTTGGTGACGTAGACGCCCGCGCGCTCGATCCCCGCCGCCGCCAGCGCGCGATCGAACACCTGCCCCGCCGGCCCGACGAACGGCTTGCCCGCCAGATCCTCCTGGTCGCCGGGCTGCTCGCCGACGAACATCAAACTGGCATCGACCGGCCCTTCGCCGAACACCGTCTGCGTTGCCGGCCCGTAGAGCGAACAGCGCGTGCACCCCGCCGCTTCACCCCGCAGAGCCGCCCACGCCGCGTCGATATTGTCGCCGATGTCGCGCTTCGTCTGCGCCGTCGCCATCATCCCGCTTTCCCGCGCCTGCGCGCCCGCTATGAGGCCTGGCACTAAGGCGGTCTCGGGCATGTTCTTCCAATATTTGCGCGGCATCTCTTTCAGCATCATGCCGATCTTGAGCCGCGCCGGGTTGAAAATCGAGGCGTAATAGGTCTTCCACACTTCCTCGATCGGGTCGCCGTCGGGCGCGTCGCTCTTGGCGGCACCGGGGCCTTCGGCGAGCGTCTCGCCGTCCCAATGCAGCGACAGCTCGGGCGTCAGGATCGACCAGCGCATGCTCGAAAAGCGATCGAGGAAAAAGCCGGCATTGGCGCGCACGATATGATGCTCGGGCTCGAACCAGGCGACGAAACGCGCGACGCCATCCTCGTCGACCTCGCGGAAGCGCAGGAAGGCGCGCATCTTGTGGATGTCCTTGCGCACTTCCTGCGCGAGATGCTCGAGCCGCCGGAGCAGCGGATCGGCATGATCCTCGATCGCGCCCGGCTGCACCCGAATCCGCGCGAGCAGCGTGTAGAGCAACGCGAAACGCTCCGGATCGCGGTGGAGGACGGCCTTCTTCGCCAGATCGATAAACGCGCGCGGCACCGCAAAGGCGGGGCCGGTCGGCACCGTCGTGTCGGCGGTCGCCGCGAACAGGTCGGTCGGGTTGCCCGCGCCCTGCCAGACGACGTCCTCGGGCGGCACGCCCGCAGCGGCGAGACTGCGCGCGGCATCGCGCCAGCCGTCGAAATCATCGGGTTCGGCAAGAGTAATTGCGCGCATCAAGCTCCCCTTATTCCGCGAACAACTCCAATTGCTCGGTCTTGGGTGCAACCACCGGTCGCAATTCGGCGCGATCGCTGAGCGCCACCGGGCGCCAGTCCTCGGCGATCAGGAACGGACGCACCTTCGCGACCGACACCGTGAGCCGGGCGACATCGGCGAGATGCAGCCGCCGCCAGCGTCGCGCCGCCAGGATCGCGGTCACCGCCTTCACCCCCAGCCCCGGCACGCGCAGCAACGCCTCGCGCGGCGCGCGATTGACGTCGACCGGGAAAGACCCGCGGAACTTGAGCGCCCAGGCAAGCTTGGGGTCGATGTCGAGCGGCAGCATCCCCGTCGTCGCATCGGCGGCGGCAACGACATCGGCCGGCGTGTAGTCGTAAAAGCGCATCAGCCAGTCCGACTGGTACAGCCGGTGTTCGCGCATCAGCGGCGGGCGCTGCAAGGGAAGCACCGCGCTCGCATCGGGGATCGGGCTGAACGCCGAATAATAGACGCGACGCAGGCCGAAGCGATCATACAGCGTCGACGCCTTGGTGACGATGTCGCCATCGGTCGCCGCATCCGCCCCGACGATCATCTGCGTCGATTGCCCGGCGGGCGCGAAGCGCGGCGCCGACTTGAAGCGCTTCTTGGCGTCGCTCGTGTCGAGGATCGCGGTCTTGGTGTCGCCCATCGCGCCCTCGATCCGCGCCGCCGATTTCTCGGGCGCAAGCCGCGTCAGCCCGGCGACGGTTGGCAGCTCGACATTGATCGAGAGGCGATCGGCATGCAGCCCCGCCTGATGGACGAGTTCGGGATCGGCATCGGGGATCGTCTTCAAATGAATGTAGCCGCGGAAATCATGATCCTCGCGCAAGCTGCGCGCCACCTCGACCATCTGCTCCATCGTATAGTTCGACGATCCGATGATCCCCGACGACAGGAACAGCCCCTCGATATAATTGCGTCGGTAGAAGGACAGCGTAAGCCGCACGACCTCCTCCGCGGTGAAGCGCGCCCGCCGCACGTTCGAGCTCTTGCGGTTGATGCAATAATGGCAGTCGAAGATGCAGCTGTTGGTCAGCAGGATCTTGAGCAGCGAGATGCAGCGGCCATCGGGCGCATAGGCGTGGCAGATGCCCATCCCCTGATCGGTCGAGCCGATCCCCTTGCCGTCGCGCGACGTACGTTTCACCGATCCCGAAGAGGCGCACGACGCATCGTATTTGGCGGCGTCGGCAAGGATCGCGAGTTTCTGCTGGACGTCGAGCTGGGCCATGCGTTCGTTATATGTTCCGAGTCGCCCAGACGCAACCCAAGTTAGAATTCAGAAGCCCGAATGAAGCCCCACCCGCTTCTCGTGCGTCACGTCGCTCTTCGAGCCGACCAGCCGCCCGGCCTTGCCGTCGACGCATTCGACTTGCGCGACGATCCGCACCCAACGTCGCTTGCCGTCGATCTCGATCTCGGCGTCGAGCATGAAGCCGGTCTTGTCGCGGATCGCAGCCATGCGCAGGCATTCGAGCGCGATGCGCGATTCAGGTGTGTAGCATGCCGCCGCCGTGGCGCGATCGAGCACGCTGCCGCGCGGGAACCCGAACAGATCGTAGACGCCTTCGCTCCACGTCAGCGTTTCCGTTGCAAGGTCGCACGCCCACAGGCCGGTTTTCACCATCGTCGGCATGGCCGCGTATGGAATGATGTCGCTCTGCGGCCCGTATAGTGTGGCATCGTTCATGCACGTTGCCTTGCCTTGCCCATTTCACCCTTGTTCATTTCACCCGCCATATTGCTCAACAAAGGTTAATCAAATGATCGCCAAGACGAGATTGTTCGCTCGGCGATGCAACCCTCGCCGCGACGGAACGTTACGCACCCGAATAGGGTCAAAAAGGGATTATACCATCATGCGTCACCTCTTCCTCTCGCTCGCCGCCGCTTCGCTCGTCATTCCGGCAACGATGGCCCTCCCCACCGACAAGGCCGAAGCGCGCAAGCATCGCTATTACGGCAAGTCGAACCGCCATTATTCGTGCCGCCGGTCGTCGGGCACGACCGGCCTGCTCGTCGGCGGTGCCGGTGGTGCGCTCGCTGGTAACGCGCTCGGCGGCGGCGTGCTCGGCACGGTTGCCGGCGGCGTCGGCGGTGCGCTCCTCGGCAAGCATCTCGACAAGCGTCACGACGCTGCGCAGAACCGTCGCAACGGCTGCTGATTGACCTACTCGGCGGCGAGGAGGCTTTCCGCGCCGCCGAGATCTACCGAGACGAGGCGGCTGACGCCTTGCTCGACCATCGTTACCCCGAACAGCCGGTGCATCCGGCTCATCGTCACCGCATTGTGCGTCACGATCAGATAGCGTGTCTGCGTTTCGCGCGTCATTGCGTCGAGCAGCCCGCAGAAGCGTTCGATATTGGCATCGTCGAGCGGCGCATCGACCTCGTCGAGCACGCAGATCGGCGCCGGGTTGGTGAGAAACAGCCCGAAGATCAGCGCGACCGCGGTCAGCGCCTGTTCCCCACCCGATAGCAGCGTCAGCGACTGGAGCTTCTTGCCCGGCGGCTGCGCCATGATCTCGAGCCCGGCCTCGAGCGGATCATCCGAATCGATCAGTTCGAGATGTGCGCTGCCGCCGTTGAACAGCGTCGTGAACAGCCGCCGGAAATGCCCGTCGACCGCTTCGAACGCGGCAAGCAGCCGCTGCCGCCCCTCGCGATTGAGCGTGCCAATCGAGCCGCGCAGCCGGTTGACCGCGAGCCCAAGCTCCTCGCGCTCGGCGGCATTGCCCGAACTTGCCGCCTCGAGTTCGGCGAGCTCGGTCTCGGCAACGAGATTGACCGGGCCGATGCGATCGCGATCGAGCATCAGCTTTTCGTGGGCTGCGGACTCCTCGGCCGGGCTGCGCACCGTGCCACCGTCGAACCCGACGCGCTCGGGGAGCAGCACCGAGGGGCATTGAAAGCGCTCGCCCGCCAGCCGGTTCATCTCGACGCGGCGCAATTCCTGGTTTTCCGCGCGTGCCGTCGCGCCGGCGCGCGCCTCGCGCGCTTGCGCCAGCGCCTCCGCCGCCCCTGCCGCGCGCGCTTCGGTGTCGCGCAGCGTGGTTTCGGCGGCGCGCTCGGTCCTCGCGGCGTCCTCGGCCTCGGCGCGCGCGGCGGCGTGCGACAGTTCGAGCGCGGCCACCTCGTTCGCAAGCGCCTCGGGTCGGCCGACCAGCGCTTCGGCTTCCACGGCAAGCTCGCCATCGCGCTTATCCATCTCGGCGATCCGCCGCGCCGCCTCGCCCGCGCGCGTGCGCCAGCCTTTCGCCTCGGCCGCCATCGCCGCGAGCCGTTCGCGCGCGCTGGCGATGTCGCGGTCGACCCCGGCACGATCGGCGCGCGCGGTCGCGATCGCGCTGCGCCGTGCCTCGGCCTCGGCCGACAGCGTTCGGACGCGCTCGCGCGTCGCGCTGCCATCCGGGAGCGCGGCGTGCAGCGCGGTCGCGCGCGCGACCTCGGCCCCCGCCTCGTCATGCTCGGCATCGATCCGCGCGCGCCGCGCGGCCAGGTCGGCACGCTGCGCCTCGATCCGTTCGATCGCCGCGGTCGCGCGGTCTTCCGCGCGCCCAGCCTCCCGGGCGCGCGTTTCCGCGCTTTCCAGCGCACGCCGCGCCGCCACTGCCGCCGCACGCGCGTCAGTGATCGTCGTCGCAATCCGCGCGAGCTCGGCGTCCGCAGCCTCGACCGCCGCCGCCGCCGCCGGGCGCAGCGCGGTGATCGCGCGCAAGCGATTGATCCGCTCGAGCCGCTCGGCCGCCGCCGCGCCGCCCGACTTGGCGACATAGCCGTCCCAGCGCCGCAGCACGCCGCCGAGCGTCACCAGCCGCTGCCCGACGGCAAGCGCAACGCCGTCATCGCGGTCGACCACCACGATCTGCGCCAGCCGCCGCGCAAGCGCCGCCGGCGCCTCGACGTGCTGCCCGAGCGGCACCGTTCCCGGCGGCGGCGGTGGGTCGCCCGGCACAACCACTGCGCCCGACCAGTGCCGCTCGCCCGCGGAATCGAGCCCGGCTTCGAGATCGTCCCCGAGCGCCGCCGCCAGCGCGCGCTCATAGCCCGGCTCGGGCTGGACCTGGTCGAGCAGCCGGTCGCGACCGTCGCGGCGCGTCGCCTTGGTCAGCGCGGTCGCTTCGCTGTCGAGCGCGGCGAGATCGGCATGCGCCGTCGCGCGCGCCGCTTGTGCGCCGTCGCGTTGTCCGATGCTGGCCCGCTCGTCGGCATCGGCGCGGGTGAGCGACGCGCGCGCATCCTCGCCGTCGTGGAGCGCCTGGGTCCGCGCGGCGACGGCCGCGGAGCGCTGCGCGACCAGCGGCGCGGCATCGCCAAGCGCCGCAGCCTCGGCGGTCACGCGCGCGAGATCGCGCGCGCTGCGCTCGGCGCGCGCGCGCGCTGCCGAAAGCGCCGCATCCGCCACACGCGCGTCGGCGGCCTCGGTCGCTTGCGCGGCGAGCGCTTGCGCAAGCGCGACCTCGGCGTCGCGTCCGGCGCGTTCGGTATCGCTCAACCGCGTCTCGAGCTCGGGCACGCGCGCAATCGCCGCGGCAAGCGCCGCATCGAGCCGCTTGGTCTCGTCGGCCAGCCGCGCGATCGCCTCGGCGGCATCGCTCGCGAGCGACCCTTCGCGCGCGCGATCATCGGCGAGCCGCAGCCGCGCCGCCGCAAGCTCCTGCGTCCGGCGCACCGCCGCGGCCTGTTCACCGCGCAATCCGCCGAGCCGGTGTCCCGCTTCGCTCGCCGCCTCGCGCAGCGCCTGTGCCGCGCCGCGCGCCTGCGCCAGTGCCTCGGTCGCCGCCAGCGCATGGGCGGCAGCGGCGCGCTGCGCCTCGGCGGCGGCGGCGACGCTCGCCTCGCACGCCACCGCCTCGGCCTTCGCCGCATCCGCCGCCGCCTGCGCATCGCGCCAGCGCGCGAAGATCATCCGCGCCTCGGCGATGCGGATCTGGTCGGAGAGCGCGCGGTAGCGTTCGGCCTGCCGCGCCTGCCGCCGCAGCGCATTGGCGCGGCCGTCCTGTTCGGCGATCAGTTCGTCGAGCCGAGTCAGATTGGCTTCGGTCGCGCGCAGCTTCTGCTCGGCGTCCTTGCGGCGGACGTGGAGCCCGGCGATGCCTGCCGCCTCCTCGAGCATCGCGCGGCGTTCCTGCGGCTTGGCGGCGATGATCGCGCCGATCCGCCCCTGGCTGACGAGCGCAGGCGAATGTGCGCCCGTCGCGGAATCGGCGAACAGCAGCGCGACATCCTTGGCGCGCACGTCCCGCCCATCGATCCGGTAGGCCGAGCCCGCCCCGCGCTCGATCCGGCGGACGACCTCGCTTTCCTCGCCCTCTGCCTCGATCAGCATCGACACTTCGGCGAAATCGCGTGCGGGGCGCGTATTGGTGCCGGCGAAGATGACGTCGTCCATCCCCGCACCGCGCAGCGACCGCGCCGAGGTCTCGCCCATCGTCCAGCGCAACGCCTCGAGCAGGTTCGACTTGCCGCAGCCATTCGGCCCGACGATGCCCGTCAGACCCGGCTCGATCCGCAGATCGGCCGCGTCGACGAAGCTTTTAAAGCCCGACAGACGGAGCCGCTTGATCTGCATTCAGAGCCCCCCGGCCGGAGTGGAAACAGCGGGGCGTCCTTCCAACACTAGGCCGTCCCCCCGGGCCTGTCCCGGGGTCCACCGTCGTTGGCACCCCATGATCGCGGACCATGCGGCACCGTGGATGCCGGGACAAGCCCGGCATGACGGGCTAGGTGCGTTACGCGCCAGCGCGCTTGAGCGCTGCCTCGACGTCAGCCCAGGTCACGCCGTCGACCTTGGCGCCGTTGATGATGAAGGTCGGCGTACCCGTCACCGCCGCGCCGTCGCCCTTGCTCATCATGCCGATGATCTCGTCGAGCGCCGCCTTGTCGGCGATGCACGCGCGCGCCTTGGCCTCGGGGATGCCGCGTTGCTTCACGAACTCGACATAGCCGAGATAATCGCCCCACGCGGCAGCGGCCTCGTTCGGCGTCTTGCCCTGGAGCTGCGTCTGGAGCGCGGTGGTCGCCGCTTGGTCGGCGAGCTTCGCCTCGAATTGCGGCTGCGCCACGTACATCGCTTCGAGCAGCGGGAAGAAGGTCGCGGTGCCGACGCAGCGGCCGAGCAGGCTCGGCGCGAAATCGGGCTGGCCGTGGACCAGATAGTCGCGGAACTCGTAACTCACCTTGCCGGTCGAGACGTAATTGTCGGTCAGCGGCTTCTGCCCGGTCTGGCCGAACGCGCCGCAGGTCGGGCACGTGCGCGAGCCATATTCGACGACCTTGATCGCCGCATCGGGATTGCCCATCCGATAGCCGCCCTCGGGCGTCTTGACGACGGTGTCGATCCACTTCTGCCCGGCGGCCGAAGGCGCCACTGCCGCGGTGCTGGTGCCCGCAACGGTGCCGCCCGACGTCTTGCCGCCGGCGCTGTTGCCGCCCGAAACGGCATCGTTTCCACCGCACGACGCGAGCGACAGCGCGGCAACCGCGGCGAACAGGATACGAGGGGTCATCGATAGGCTCCTAGTCAGTAAGATCATTTGGCGAGCGCGGCGCGGACGAGCGGCTCGAGCGCCGCCCAGTCGTACACATTGGCTTGCGCCGCGCCGTTGAGCACGAACGTTGGTGTTCCGGAAACCGCATAGGCCTTGTTGGCGGCGTCAGCGCGCGCAACGAGCACATCGATCTTCTTGCGATCGGCGAGGCAGGCATTGGCCTTGGCGAGCGGCAGGCCGCGCTTCACCACGAAATCGGTATAGCCATAGAATCCGGCGAGGTAGCTCGCGACGGCGTTGGGCGTCGCGGTCTGCAATTCCTTCTGCTTGGCATCGGGAATCGCGTCGCTGCGCCCGACCAGCGTCTTTTGCTCGGCCATCATCGCGTCGAGGACCGGGAAGAACGCGCGCGTCGGGACGCACTGGCCGAGCAGGATCGGCCCGAGATCGAGCGCGCCATGCACCGGATAATCGCGGAACTCGTAGCTGACCTTGCCGCTTGCGATATAGCCGGCCTTGAGCGCCGGAAGGCCCTCGACATCGAAGCGCGCACACAGCGGGCAGGTCCGCGAGCCGAACTCGATCAGCTTAACCTTCGCCGCCGGGTTGCCCATCCGCACCCCGCCCTCGGGCGTCGCGACGATCGTCTGCAGCCACGCGGCGTGCGCCGGCGCCTTTTTCGGCGGAGCGGCCTCAGCCGAAGAAACCAGAGCGACGCCCAACACCAGCGCCGCCAGACCAAATCGCATCATTCGTCTCCACCCACGCTCGGCGCCCCGCGCGTCGCCGCGACGCCCGCCGCCAATGCTTCGAGCACCGCCTTCAATTCGGGATCGGCGATCGTCCTGAGGCTCGCGCCGAGATCGACCGGCACCGGCTTCAACGACGGCGGCGCGGCACGCGGGCGCGGCACGGGGACGTCGCCCTGGCGGAACTGCACCTTGGCGACCGCGGCATAGCCGAAGAAGCGATTGACGCGCTCGATGATCTCGGGCGCGATATGCTGCATCATCGTCGCATGCGCGCCGCGCACGACGAGGTTGAGCGTGCCGCCGATGCGCTCGCCATGCGGGAATTTGATCGATTCGGGCGACGACACCCCGGCATAGCGCGGTCCGACGATCTCGCTCCAGCGGCTGACCACCGCGCTCTGGACGAAGCCGAAGCGGCGAAACGCTGCGCGGCCCGCATCGGGCAGCAGCTCGGCGACCGATCGCGCACGGCCGCCGCGCGGGCGTTCGGCAGGCGTCGAGGCTTTGGCGGGTGCAGGAGTGGCGCGCTTGCTCATTGCGTCGTCCATGCCATAGCGGGGCCGTGTCCGCCAAGCGTCCTTCCGCCCCGCCAGCAAAACTCCTGCTCGATTGGTACGATAGCCATGCGCGCGATCTGCCGTGGCGCGCCGCGCCCGGCAGCAACGCGCCCGATCCGTATCGGGTGTGGCTCTCGGAGATCATGCTCCAGCAGACGACGGTTGCCGCGGTGCGCCCGAAGTTCGAGGCGTTCGTCGCGCGCTGGCCGAGCGTCGAGGCGCTCGCCGCGGCGCACGAGGCCGATCTGATGGCGGCATGGGCGGGGCTCGGTTACTATGCCCGCGCCCGCAACCTCCACGCCTGCGCCCGCGCCGTCGTCGCCTTGGGCGATTTCCCGACGACCGAAGACGGCCTGCGCGCGCTCCCCGGCGTCGGCGCGTACACCGCCGCCGCCATCGCCGCGATCGCGTTCGGCGAACGCGCGGTGGTGGTCGACGCCAATGTCGCGCGCGTCGTCGCGCGGCTGTTCGCGATCGAACGCCCGCTCCCCGGCGGGATGCCCGAAGTCCGTGCCGCAACCGACGAGATCACGCCCGACCTGCGCTCGGGCGATTTCGCACAGGCGATGATGGACCTCGGCTCCTCGGTCTGCACCCCGCGCAGCCCGCGCTGCCTCGCCTGCCCGCTCTCGAGCGAGTGCGAGGGCTACCGGCTCGGCAACCCCGAGGGCTTCCCGATCAAAGCAGCGAAGCTCGCCAAGCCGCAGCGCCACGGCACGATCTTCTGGGCGCAGCATGACGAGAAGGTCCTGCTCGTCCGCCGCCCGCCACGCGGCCTGCTCGGCGGAATGCGCGCGCTGCCGACCGGGCCGTGGGCCGACACCCCGCCAGGTCTCGCCGATCCGCCGCTCGCCGCCGACTGGCAGATGCTGCCCGAAACCGTCGCGCATGTTTTCACGCACTTCCGGCTCGAACTGTCGCTTGCGGTCGCGCGCGTGGATGGGCATTCGGACGACGGCGAATGGTGGGATGTGACCGAGATCGACTCGGCGGGCCTGCCAACGGTATTCGCCAAGGCGGCGGATGCCATCAGGAGGGCACGACCATGATTCGAGCAATCATTCCGATCACGTTGCTGGCGACGATCGCCGGATCCGCGGCGCTCGCCGGGCAGGCGTCACCGCAGCCCGTCCCCCAGCAGTCCGCTCCAGCGACAGCTGCGAACGACGATTTCGTCGTGACCGAACGGCTTGGCAGCAAAGATCTGGCGCGCTTCCCGAAGACCTTCGGGCTGTTCACCGATTACATCAACAGCAACAAAATCCCCGGCGTGGTCGGCGCGTTCGGCCAAGGTCAGACGCCAACCGCGATCGTCGCCTCCGGCAAGCTCGGCGACGAGCCCGGCGCTGCGCGCGTCGACAAGGACAGCCTGTGGCGCGTCTATTCGATGACCAAGCCGATCACCGCGATGGCGGCGATGATCCTGATCGAAGAAGGCAAGATGCGCCTCGACCAGCCGGTCAGCGACTTCATCCCCGCGTTCAAGAATATGCGCGTCCAGATCAGCCCAGATTCGCTCGAGACGCGCCCCGCGACCAAGCCGATCACGATCCGCAACCTGCTCACCCACACCGCAGGCCTCGGCTATACGATCATCACTAAGGGCCCGCTGCTTAAAGGGTATGAAGACGCCGGCATCACCCCCTTCACCTCCGACGCCAAGACCGAGGCGCAGCTTAGGCTGAAACGCCCAGCGACGCTGGAAGCCTTCGCCAACAAGGTCGCCACGCTCCCGCTGATCGCCGAGCCCGGCACCAAATGGAGCTATTCGATCGGCCTCGACGTGATGGGCCGCGTGATCGAAGTCGCCTCGGGCCAGTCGTTCGACGGCTTCCTCCAGCAGCGGATCTTCACCCCACTCAAGATGAATTCTAGCTATTTCCAGGTCCCCGCCTCCGAAGCGCGCCGCCTCGCGACGGGCTATTTCATCGCCGGCAACACCCGCGTCCCGCTCGATCCCGGCGCGACCTCGGTCTTTCTCCAGAAGCCGAGCTTCCCGTATGGCGGCGCAGGCCTCGTCACCTCGGCGGGCGATTACGACCGCTTCCTCCACATGCTCCAGAACGGCGGCAGCCTCGACGGCGTGCGCATCCTCAAGCCCGCCACCGCCAAGCTCGCCATGTCGAACTTGCTCCCCGCGGGCGTGATCTATCCCGGCGCGGTTTCGGCAACGGGCGGGACGACCAACGCGCAAGGCTTCGGCGCGGGCGGCTCGGTGACGCTGGGCGACGTCCCCGGCGGTCCGGCCAAGGGCACCTATGGCTGGGGCGGGGCTGCGGGCACGATCGCCTGGGTCGATCCGGTCAACCAGGTCCGCGCGACGATCATGGTCAATTACCTGCCGGGCGACAAATGGCCGCTGCGCGTCGAATCGACCAAGGCGGTCTATGCCGACCTTGCCCCCTCGCTCCAGCGCAAGTGATCGGCATAGCGTGATGTCCCCAGGCTTTACCGGCGGTCTGCTCGACCGCGCCGATGCGCTGCGCCACGATCCCGAGGGGTTAGCCGCGGCACGCAGCGACTGGCGCGCGCGCGTGCTGCGGCTCGACCGCTTCGAGCCCGAACTCGATGGCGAGGGCCGGCTCGGCTGGTCCTCGCTCGCCGAGACGCCCGAGGAGGCCGAGTTGATCCTGCTCGGCTTCGACGAAGCGCGCCGCCCGCATTTCGCGGCGTACCTGCCGGGGATGCGCGCGCCGGCCGGGCGCTCGCCGCGGCTGTTCGCGCTGCTCGACCAGTTCGCGCCGGGCGAGGCGGCGACCTACGCCGCGGCGCGCTCGGTGCTCGACTGGCACAGCCGCCACCAGTTCTGCGCGAATTGCGGGCACCAGACCGCGCTGTTCCGCGCCGGCTGGGGCCGCGCCTGCCCCAATTGTAAGGCCGAGCATTTCCCGCGCGTCGACCCAGTGGTGATCATGATCGCCGAGCATGACGGCCGCGCGCTGCTCGGCCGCCAGCCGGCGTTCCCGCCGGGCCGCTACTCTGCGCTGGCGGGGTTCCTCGAACCCGGCGAATCGATTGAGGAAGCCGTCGCGCGCGAGATCATGGAGGAAGCGGGCGTCCGCGTGAGCGGGGTGCGCTACATCGCGAGCCAGCCCTGGCCCTTCCCCTCCTCGCTGATGATCGCCTGTGTCGGGATCGCCGAGGACGACGCGATCACGCTCGACACCAATGAGCTCGAGGACGCGATCTGGGTATCGCGCGACGACGTGCGCGCGGTGCTGGCGGGCGGCGAAGGACCCTTCCTGCCGCCGCCGCCTTACGCGATCGCGTATACGTTGTTGAAGGCTTGGGCCGAGGGATAATTGCCGTTAGCGGACATCCAGCTTCAGCAAGCGATCCACCATATCAGTCCAGCGATCACCGCCACAAACACGCCCAGCATCGCTAGGGCGGCCATTTAAGCAGCTGCTCGACCATAGCGTTCATCGACAAATTCGACGATGGCTTCAGCCCAAGCGATGAACAGGACATCGTCCATTCTTGGATTGTAGCATAGCCGTTGTCTGCAATTGATGGACTTCGGACAGGCCGGTTTAGGGGCTTAAAAGCAATTAGCGGACGTTTCGCGCCGATTCTACCAGTCTGCTCGTGCAATCCGTAGAGCCATCTTGCGCAGAACGAACCGCCTTGCTGCAACGGCACAAGCGAACCCGCCGAGTCCAACAAGACATATGGTGAGCAGGGCGTAGCTTCGACCCGGCTGGCACTGAGTATCGCCGATGCAGTCGCCCATAAACCAGACCAGCAGGGCGAGCAGCGCCACGACGAGCCAAGCTGCACATACGAAAAAGCTGCCGATCGACACGGCGGATTGAGCGACACGGTAACTATCAAGTGATCGACCGTCGTTCATGGGAGTTGGCTAACGCTCCGGACGAATGTCCGCAATCGGGGGCGTAATTGTGACCGGGAATGTCTCGGTCTGGGCGAGAGCGGACATTGCGCTGTCCTACACGCCGCGTTCATGATATGTACTACGCTGCTCTGTGAAATCGTCTGACCTGCTTAACAGCATTCGTGCAAGAATCGAAACGATCGCCACAGTAAAGACCAGGTCTTGGGGTCAATCGAGTCAAGCACCGCCGGCACCGGGATCGGTGCTACGGTTCCGCCGTCCGGTGAATGGACCGAGTCAGGACTGGATCTTGCGGGTGAGCGGTCGCCGCCCCAGAACCTAGACCCGGCTCGCCCGCGCCGGCCCGAGCAAAACGCTTGCCATGTTACCGCGTGTCGTGATTGTCAGCACCGCCAGATAGGGCAGCAAAAATCCAGCGCCCCCGACAAACGCGATGATCGCGAGTACCATCCCGACGCCCGAAAAGCTGTTCCGCCACGCCGTCCACAGCGCCGCGAGCAAGAGCAAGCACGAGAAGTCGAGGTTAAACTGCCCCGGCCAATGGCCTGAGGCGATGTCATCGAAAAAAACCGGCAGGAAACCGAGACCGTGCCTCGCGACAACGACCCCCGTGTAGGTAATTAGCACGATCCAAGCCGCAACCAGAAATCCCCTTAATGCGATCATGCCGCCCTCCCGATGCTGTCCAGCACGGCGAGAATGCGGCTTTTGCCGAGGGGGTGCAACCAACGTCCGCAGCAATCGCGTCCGCTGCGACGCCGCGCCTCACCCCCGCGCCCGCGCGCGCCGATACGTCCCCAGCACGCGCACCCATTTCGAATGGAACCCCAGTTCCTCAAGCGCCCGATCGAGCCCAGGCTCGCCCGGCCGCCCCTCGACATCGGCGTAGAACTCGGTCGCGGCAAAGCTCCCGCCGCGCTGATAGCTCTCGAGCTTGGTCATGTTGACGCCGTTGGTCGCAAAGCCCCCCATCGCCTTGTAGAGCGCGGCGGGGACGTTCTTCACCTCGAAGATCAGCGTCGTCATCCACGCGCCCTCGCCGATCGGCGGATGCCCCGCGCGCGCCAGCACGACGAAGCGCGTCGTGTTGTGATCGGCGTCGGCGATGTCGCTGGCGAGCGTCTCGAGCCCGTACAGCGTCGCCGCACCCGGCGGGGCGAGCGCGGCGAGCGTCGGGTCGCACCGCTCGGCCACTACCGCCGCCGCGCCCGCGGTGTCGGGATAGGCGACCGGCGCGATGCCGCGCTCGCGCAGCCAGTGGCGGCACTGGCCGAGCGCTTGCGGATGGCTCATCGCCTCGCGCACGCCCGCCAGCGGCCCCTGCCCCATCAGCGCATAGCGGATGCCGAGGAAATGCTCGCCGGTGATCACCAGCCCCGATTCGGGGAGCAGGAAATGGATGTCGGCGACACGCCCGTGGAGCGAATTCTCGATCGGGATGATCGCGCAATCCGCCCGCCCGTCGCGCACCGCGTCGATCGCGTCGGCGAAGTCGAAGCACGGCAGCGGCAGCCCGTCGGGGAACGCCTCCACTGCGGCGATATGCGAATTGGCGCCGGGCGCGCCCTGAAAGGCGACCGCGCGGTCGGGCGCGGCGGCGGCGGCCTGGGTCATCTGGGCGACGAGCGCGCGGGCGGGTTCGGCGAAATTTTCCATGGGAGCCGGGCGGTAACCGCCTTGCATCCGTGCGGCAAGCTTGGCTTGCGGTGCGCCCCGCGCGAATCTATGGGTCAAACCAACTACGTGGTCCTTCAGGGGGACCCTCCTGCGGCAGAGGCGGAAAAACGAGCATGGATAACCGGACCAACACGATTGCGGGCTGGATTTTGGGCAGCATGGCGGCTGCGCTCGCGCTCGGTATTGCCGGCCACATGATTGTCGCGCCGATCACGTCTGAGAAAGAAGGCTATCCGATCGAGGCACCGGCCGACGACGCTGGTGGCGGCGGCCCCGCCGCGCCCGACAAGCCGATCGCCGATCTGCTCGCCACCGCCGACGCGACGCACGGCGCCGACGTGTTCAAGAAGTGCGGCGCCTGCCACACCGTCGCGCAGGGCGGCGCCAACGGCATCGGCCCGAACCTGTGGGGCACCGTCGGCGAGGCGATCGCGCAAGGCAAGGCGGGCTACGCCTTCTCCGACGCGCTCAAGACCGCGGGCGCCGGCAAGAAGTGGGATTTCGATCAGCTCAACAAGTGGCTGACCAGCCCGCGCGCCTATGCCGCGGGCACCAAGATGACCTTTGCCGGTCTGACCGACGCCAAGGATCGCGCCGACGTGATCCTCTATCTCAACACGCAGGGGTCGAACCTGCCGCTGCCAGCACCCGCGGCCGGTGCGCCGACCGCAACCGACGCCAAGGCGCCGCCAGCGGCTGGCGCGGCCGATCCGGGCGGCAAGGCTTCGCCGAGCGCAGCCGGTCTCGGCAACGAGACCGCGCCCGCCGCGGCCGGCAAGGTCTCCTCCTCGCCGCTCGGCCGCGAGACCGCGGCGCCGGTCGCCAAGTAACCTGATAAGAAAAGCCCCTCCCCTTCAGGGGAGGGGTGAAGAAGGGCTCAGTCCTTGTCGCGGTAGAAGTCCTTCACCACCGCCCAGCCTTCCTCGGCGGTTTCGACGAAGGTGAAGATGCTCAGATCCTTCGCCGAGACGACGCCTTCCTCGACCAGCGCCTCGAAATTGACGACGCGCTCCCAGAATTTGCGACCGTAGAGCAGCACCGGGATCGGCGCGATCTTGCCCGTCTGGATCAGCGTCAGCAGCTCGAACAGCTCGTCGAACGTCCCGAACCCGCCCGGGAACGCTGCCAGCGCGCGCGCGTGGAGCAGGAAGTGCATCTTGCGCAGCGCGAAATAGTGGAACTGCATCGACAACGCCGGCGTCACATAGGGGTTCGGCGCCTGCTCGTGCGGCAGCACGATGTTGAGCCCGACCGATTCGTAGCCGGCTTCGGCCGCACCACGATTCGCCGCCTCCATGATCGACGGTCCACCGCCCGAGCAGACGACGAACTGGCGCTTGCCCTCCTCGTCGACCGGGAAGGCGCTGACGAGCTGCGCGAGTTCATAGGCGACGTCGTAATATTTCGACTTCTCGACCAAGCTCTCGGCAATGCGGATCGACGCTTCGTTGCGATCGACCGCGTTGCGCGCGAGATCGAGCAGCGCCTGCGCCTTGGACGGCTCGGGGATCCGCGCCGATCCGTACATCACGAAGGTCGAGCCGATCTTGGCCTCGTCGAGGATCAGCTGCGGCTTGAGCAACTCGAGCTGGAAGCGGACCGGGCGCAGATCCTCGCGCAGCAGGAAGTCCATGTCCTGGAAGGCGAGGCGATAGGCCGGGTTCTCGGTCTGCGGGGTGCTGACGGCGGCCTTGGCATTCTCGGCGTCCTGGCGTGCGCGCGCAAAGACGCGGGCTGGGACATGCGTATGCGTGTCGGGGCTGTGGCTGTCAGCGTGCGTGGCGTCGGGCGTTCCCGATTTCGGTGTCTCTGTCATCCACCGCATCTAAGCGCCGCGCGCGCGAATTTGAAGCCTAGCGGCAGAACGCCTTGTGATCGTCCTCGAAATGGAAGTGATTGGCGTGCGCCGCATTATAGTCCGGGCTGAGCACCGTGCCGAAGCGGCGGCACGCCGAATCGTGGATCGCGCGCAGGAACGCCCGCGCATTGGGATCGCCGCCGTTCCAGTCCTGCTGGACCGTGATTCGCCGCCCGTTCCTCAGCACGACCGCGGACACATCGACCGCATTGGCAAGCGCGTGGCCCGACAACCGCCCCGCCCCCGCCGCCGATCCGATCACCGCGCGACACGCATATGTCCCCATGCTTTCGACGCGGACCACGTCGCTGCCAAGCATTTGCCGCGCGGCAGGCGCGACGGCATGTTCGATCCAGCCGGTGAAACTGCGCGCGAGGCCGCAGCGCATCGCCTTCAGATTGGTGACGGGTACGCCGATGTCGATCAATTGCACCGCCCCGACGATCTGGCACCCACCGCCATAATCGCGATCGGGCAAGGGCGAATAGCGCACATCCTCGCGCGACAGATCGGCGAAGCACGCTTGCGTCTCGCGACTCGTCGGCAGGCTGAGCGTGATCGGCCGGCTCCCGCGCGGGCGAGTCGGCGGGCGCTGGTCGTGTCCGCTCGAACAGGCGGCGAGCAGCAGCGACACGAGGACGATGAGAGAGCGGCGCGACATGGCGACTCGATACCAACGTGTTGGTTAACGCCGCCACAACCTTGCGACGAACGACTCATCGCTTGACGCGCGCTGCGCGGGCTCTAGGACCGTCGATGGGCCACGCGGTCCCAACGCCGCGCGTGCTCTCTGTAAGGAGAGACTACATGACTGACGTACCTGCCGTCCCGGCGATAAAACCGGCGCGTCCCTACTTCTCATCCGGCCCGTGTGCGAAACCGCCCGGCTGGTCCCCCGAAAACCTCGCTACCGAATCGCTCGGCCGCTCGCACCGTTCGAAGATCGGCAAGACGCGCCTCCAGCTCTGCATCGATCTGATGCGCGAACTGCTCAAGCTCCCCGACACGCACCGCATCGGGATTGTCCCAGGCTCCGACACGGGTGCCTATGAAATGGCGATGTGGACGATGCTGGGTGCCAAGCCCGTCACCGCACTTGCCTGGGAAAGCTTCGGCGAAGGCTGGGTCACCGACGCGGTCAAGCAGCTCAAGATCGATCCCACCGTCGTGCGCGCCAATTACGGCCAGCTGCCCGATCTGGACGCGGTCGATTGGTCGAACGACGTGCTGTTCACTTGGAACGGCACCACTTCGGGCGTGCGCGTACCCAACGCCGACTGGATCCCCGAGACCCGCGAGGGCCTGTCCTTCGCCGACGCGACCAGCGCGGTGTTCGCTTACGACATCGACTGGGCGAAGATCGATGTCGCGACCTTCTCGTGGCAGAAGGTGCTCGGCGGCGAAGGCGCGCACGGCGTGCTGATCCTCGGCCCGCGCGCAGTCGAGCGGCTCGAGAGCTACACCCCCGCCTGGCCGCTGCCGAAGGTGTTCCGCCTCGTCTCTAAGGGCAAGCTTACCGAAGGCGTGTTCAAGGGCGAGACGATTAATACGCCATCGATGCTCGCGGTCGAGGATTGCATCGCAGCACTCGAATGGGCGAAGTCGATTGGCGGCGCGGACGGGCTGATCGCCCGCTCGGACGCCAATGCCGCAGCACTCGACCAGATCGTGGCGGAGCGCCCGTGGCTCGGTCATCTGGCGGCCGACGAGGCGACGCGCTCGAAGACCAGCGTGTGCCTGACGGTCGAGGGCGCCGACGAGGCGTTCATCAAGACCTTCGCCGGCCTGCTCGAGAAGCAGGGCGCAGCGTATGACGTCGCCGGTTATCGCGACGCGCCGCCAGGCCTGCGCATCTGGTGCGGCGCGACGGTCGACACCGCCGACGTGGTGGCGCTCGGCCCGTGGCTCGATTGGGCCTACGCGACTGCAAAGGCCGCCTGACACAGCACGTCACCCCAGCGAAAGCTGGGGTCTCCCTGAACAACGCGCGCCCCTAGCGGCGCGAGATCCCAGCTTTCGCTGGGATGACGAAAGGTAAACCCATGCCAAAAGTCCTCATTTCCGACAAAATGGACCCCAAAGCCGCCCAGATCTTCCGCGAACGCGGCGTCGAGGTCGACGAGATCACCGGCAAGACCCCCGAAGAAGTCATCGCGATCATCGGCCGATATGACGGCCTCGCCATCCGCAGCTCGACCAAGGTGACCAAGGCGATCCTCGCCGCCGCGACCAATTTGAAGGTCATCGGCCGCGCCGGCATCGGCGTCGACAATGTCGATATCCCCGCCGCATCGGCGCAGGGCGTCGTCGTGATGAACACCCCGTTCGGCAATTCGATCACCACCGCCGAGCACGCCATCGCCCTCATGTTCGCGCTCGCGCGCCAGCTGCCCGAGGCCGACGCGTCGACCCAGGCCGGCAAGTGGGAGAAGAACCGCTTCATGGGGGTCGAGCTCACCGCCAAGACGCTCGGCCTGATCGGCGCGGGCAACATCGGCGGCATCGTCGCCGACCGTGCGCTCGGCCTGCGGATGAAGGTCGTCGCCTACGATCCGTTCCTCTCGCCCGAACGTGCCGTCGAACTCGGCGTCGAGAAGGTCGAACTCGACGAACTGCTCGCGCGCGCCGATTTCATCACGCTCCACACCCCGCTCACCGACCAGACGCGCAACATCCTGTCGGCGGAAAATCTCGCCAAGACGAAGCAGGGCGTGCGCATCATCAACTGCGCGCGCGGCGGTCTGATCGACGAGGCGGCGCTCAAGGCGGGGCTCGATTCAGGGCACATCGGCGGCGCGGCGCTCGACGTGTTCGTCGAGGAGCCGGCCAAGAGCAACCCGCTGTTCGGCACACCCAACTTCGTCTCGACGCCGCATCTTGGCGCCTCGACCGACGAAGCGCAGGTCAATGTCGCGATCCAGGTCGCCGAGCAGATGTCGGATTATCTGATGTCGGGCGGCATCACCAACGCGCTCAACGTGCCGTCGCTGTCCGCCGAGGAAGCACCGCGCCTGAAGCCGTACATGGCGCTCGCCGAGAAGCTCGGTTCGCTGGTCGGCCAGCTCACGACGGGCTCGATCGGTCGCATCTCGATCCACAGCGAGGGTGCGGCAGCCGAGCTCAACCAGAAGCCGATGGTGTCGGCGGTGCTCGCCGGGTTCCTGCGCACCCAGACCGACACGGTCAACATGGTCAACGCACCGCTGCTCGCCAAGGAGCGCGGGATGGAAGTGCGCGAAGTCCGCACCGAGCGCGAGGGCGATTACCACACGCTGCTGCGCGTCTCGGTCAAGACCGATGCGGGCGAGCGCTCGGTCGCGGGCACGCTGTTCGGGGACGCCGCGCCGCGCCTGGTCGAACTGTTCGGCATCAAGGTCGAGGCCGATCTCGCCGGGCACATGCTCTACGTCGTCAACGAGGATGCGCCCGGCTTTATCGGGCGCCTCGGCACCTTGCTCGGCACGGGCGGCGTCAACATCGGCACCTTCCATCTCGGCCGCCGTTCGGCCGGTGGCGAGGCGGTGTTGCTGCTGTCGATCGACGAAGCGCTGACGCCCGATCTGCTTGCGCAAGTCCGCGCGCTGGCGGGCGTGAAGACCGCGATGGGCCTGGCGTTCTGATCCTCTCCGAAGCGCGATTGCGGCTTTCGCTGCAATCGCGCTTCGGGCAAGGCGCGCGCATGACATCTTCCCTCCTCCCGACCGGCTTCCACGACCGGCTCCCGCCCTTCGCCGACGCCGCCGCGCGGCTCGAGCAAGCGCTGCTCGGCGCGGCACATGCTTATGGCTACGAACGCGCCGACCCTGCGCTCGCCGAGTTCGAGGCCGGGCTCGCCGGTCGCCTCAAGGCCGCGCGCGCGCAGGACGCGGTGCGCTTCGTCGACCCCGTTTCGCAGGCGACGCTCGCGATCCGCCCCGACATGACCGCGCAGATCGGCCGCATCGCCGCGACGCGGATGGGCCACCATCCCCGTCCCGTCCGCCTGTCCTATGCCGGCCCGGTGCTCAAGCTGCGCGCCTCGCAACTCTCCCCCGAGCGCGAGATGCGCCAGATCGGCTGCGAGTTGATCGGCCTCGACACGATCGCTGCCGCGCGCGAGATCGTCGAGGTCGCGGTTGCAGCACTCGCCGCGGCGGGCGTGTCCAACGTCTCGATCGACTTCACGCTGCCCGACCTGATCGACGTGCTGGCGCGCGGTCCCTTCCCGGTCGAACCCGGCCAGATCGACACCCTGCGCGACCGGCTCGACGCCAAGGACGCTGGTGCTGTCGCCGCGCTGGCGCCCGCCTATCTCCCGCTGATCGAGGCCGCTGGCCCGTTCGAGTCCGCGCACGACCGGCTCTGCGCGTTCGATGCGGGCGGCGCGCTGACCTCGCGGCTCGACGGGCTGTGGCAGATCGCCGAGGGGCTGAAGGGCCGCGTCGCGCTCACGCTCGACCCGACCGAGCGCCACGGCTTCGAATATCAGAGCTGGCTGGGCTTCTCGATCTTCGCTGGCGGCGTGCTCGGCGAGATCGGGCGCGGCGGCACCTATACGATCGTCCACGAGAATGGCGCGGAAGAGACGGCGGTCGGCTTCTCGCTCTATGCCGACGCGATCGTCGCGGCGGGGCTCGCCGAGGTCGACCGGCGCCGGCTGTTCGTGCCGTTGGGGACCGACCCGGCAGTGGCGGCAGCGATGCGCGCGGCAGGCTGGGTCACCGTCGCCGCGCTCGAGGCCGGTGACACACCCGAGGCGCAGCTGTGCACGCATGTGCTGGCCGAGGACGAGCCGCGCGCGCTTTAGGACACGCGCGCCAGCTGCGTTATGCCGCCTGCTCGTCCAGTCGTGCGCCCACGGGTGACGCGAGCATCGAACGCTGTGCTACAGGTTGGCGTCTCGCCTGACGGCTTGATACCCCAGGACGACGTCGACAATTTCCAAGTGCCTTGCATCGAGACGCTTGCCGGCAGAAAAATCCACATTCCGCCTCGCCAAGCTCGGCAAACTGCGGACGCGCGGCGTCGAACTTGAGGGAGGCGCGCGTTTCAACCGTGCGTTCAACCTCAACGGCGGCGAGATCACCGCCGCATCGTTCGCCAGCACGAGATGCCGCAGCGCCTCTCCTGCCCCATGTAATGGACCATGCGGTCGTCGGGGCCGAGATCGGCCTGCAGCAACGGCGTGAGCACGCCGATCATCTGGCGGTCGACAGAGTTGATCGCGGTGGCGGCGAACAGCAGCCCGCAGAGCATTCAGCGATACGATCCGGCGTGGCGCGGCGCGGCGCGCGGCATCGGTAATCGTGGCTGCGGTGGCGGTCAGAGCTGGAAGCGCTTCGCGGCGCGGGATGGTCGAAGGCCCGATCGGCATCACCTAGGCATTCCGGCCGTTCACCGACCCGGCTGCTCCGGAGTTTGACGTCGGGATCGCGCCATTTGTAGGACAACCTGAATGCGCTCTTGAGTTGCTCGCGCCGCTTCCCTCCCCTTTCGGGCGCAGGCTGGTCGTCTCGCTCAGCTGCGAGTGGCGGCTGAGGCTTTCCTGCATGTGATGCCGCGCCGCCTCGCGCGCGCGCGTCGAGTCCATCCGTACGATCGCGGCGAGGATCGCCTCATGCTCGCCCTGGACCTTGGCGGCGTAAGCACGGTCGCGCATCACCTGGAACGCGCGGTATTGCGCGGTTGCGGCGACGAACACGCCCGATCCCTGGCGCGAGATCGTCAGGCCCTGCGCCGACAGCCGCGCGACCGCCTCGCGTACCACGGTCCGGCTGACATTCTCCGCCGCTGAGATTTCAAGCTGTGTCGGGAAACGCGAGCCCGGCGGCATTGCGCCCGTACGGATCCGTTCTTCGAGCTTGGCGAACAGCCCATCGGTCAACGATGCGGAATTTCGGGCCATCGCCATTTCCCTCCCACCGCCCCCAATGCACCGGAGCGCTAACTTCTTGTCAGACTAATTTTGCAGTCGTAGCATAACCGCTGACATCGAAGAGCGCTGAGCGCTACGGTCAACGGAGAGGCGCATCGTGCGGTCGGCATTCCCCCTATTCCTCAGCGGTGTCGCGTGTCTCACGCCCATGGCGGCGGCAGCGCAAGGCGCGCCGGTCGCGCCGATCCAGCCGCAAGTGTCGCCCGATCGCCCGGATTGGGAAAATCCTGCCGTCTTCGCCATCGGAAAGGAACCGCCGCGCGCGACGGGCTTCCCGTTCGAGAGCCGCGCCAAGGCGATCGCCGGGCACCGCACCAAGTCCGATCGCTTCCTGCTGCTGAGCGGACAATGGGCGTTCGCGCTGTCGCCCAATGCCGACCAGCTGCCGGCGGGGTTCGAGAAGCCCGACTACGACGTCTCGCAGTGGAAGACGATCAAGGTCCCCGCCGACTGGCAGGCCGAAGGCTTCGACCAGGCGCGCTACAACAACATCACCTACCCCTTCCCCGCCAACCGCCCGCTGATCCCGCACGCGACCAACCCGGTCGGATCATACCGTCGCGATGTCGAGATCCCGGCGGGCTGGTCGGGCAGCGACGTGATCCTGCACATCGGTGCCGCGGGCTCGGCCTATTACGTCTGGGTCAACGGCGCCAAGGTGGGCTATTCCGAGGACAGCAAGCTGCCGTCGGAATTCGACGTCAGCCATTATCTCAAGCCCGGCCACAACACGATCGCGATCCAGGTCTATCGCTGGTCCGACGGCAGCTATCTCGAGGATCAGGATTTCTGGCGCGTCTCGGGGATCGAGCGCGAAGTGTTCCTGATGGCGGCACCCAAGACGCGAATCCGCGATTTCTTCGTTCATGCCGGGCTCGACGAACGCTACCGCGACGGCAAGCTCGCGGTCGATCTCGCGGTCGATCTCGCGGTCACGTCGGCCAAGGCTGCAACCAGCGCGCGGATCGTGCTGCTCGATGGCGACCGCGTCGTCACCGAAAAATCCACTGCGATTGCCGCAGGTCAGGCCGAACGCACCGTCTCGATCGCGACGACGATCCCGCAAGTGAAGCCTTGGACCGCCGAGACGCCCAATCTCTACATGCTGCTGGTCGAGCTCTACGACGCGAAGGGCGCGATCGTGCAGTCGACCTACAGCCGGATCGGCTTCCGCACCGTCGCCATCCAGAACGGGCTCGTCACCGTCAACGGCCGGCCGATCACGATCCGCGGCGTCAACCGCCACGAGCATGATCCCGAGACCTTCCACGTCATCTCGCTCGAATCGATGGAGCGCGACATCCAGCTGATGAAGCGCGCCAACATCAACGCGATCCGCACCTCGCATTACCCCAACGACCCACGGCTCTACGAGCTCGCCGACCGCTATGGCCTGTATGTCATGGACGAGGCCGATATCGAGAGCCACGCCTATATGGACTTCGCCAACAAGCATCCCGAGCAGCGTGGGACGTATCAGCTCGGCTTCGATCCGGCGTGGAAGGCCGCACACGTCACGCGCGTCACCAACATGATCGAGCGCGACAAGAACCACCCCTCGATCATCTTCTGGTCGCTCGGCAACGAGGCCGGGATCGGCCCGAACTTCGCCGCAGCGGCAGCGGCAGCCAAGCAGCGCGATCCGGCGCGGATCGTCAGCTATCTCGGCTGGGGCACGTGGGACGGGCGATTCGAGCACCACCCCAACGACTTCGCCGACATCTATGCGCCGATGTACGACACCGCCGCCAAGCTCGTGGATTACGCGACCAACTGGTCTTTCCGCCAGCCGCTGATCCTGTGCGAATATGCGCATATGATGGGCAATTCGGGCGGCGACCTGAAGGAATATTGGGACGCGATCTATGCGCATCCCGACAAGCTCCAGGGCGGCTTCATCTGGGATTGGGTCGACCAGTCGATGTATCGCAAGACCAAGGACGGGCGGCGCTATTGGGGGATGGGCGGCGAATATGGCCCCAACCCCGGCGGCGAGCTCGAATTCGGCGACGGCCTGGTCCAGTCCGACCGCACGCCCAACCCGCAGCTGTTCGAACTGACCAAGGTCTATGCGCCGATCCAGTTCGAGAGCTTCGACCCGGCCAGCGGCGCACTGCGCGTCGCCAACCATTATGATTTCGCGAGCCTCGCCGGGCTCGGTCTCGGCTGGCAAATGCTCGAGGACGGCGTCGTCGTCGCGCACGGGACGATACCCGCGCTCGCGACTGCGGCGCACGGCCACGAGACGACGACGCTCGCGCTGCCCGCGATCGCGCGAAAGCCTGGCGCCGAATATCTGCTGAATGTCGTAGCCCGCAGCAAAGACGGTGGCACCCCGGGGATCGCCGCGGGCCAGGTGATCGGCTGGGAACAGTTCCCCCTCGGCAACGCAGTGGCGGCCGCCAAGCCCGCCCCCACGGGCAAGGTCGACGTCTCGCAGGCAGGCGGCATGGTCATGCTGCGCGCCGCCGGGGCCGAACTCGTGCTCGATCGCAAGACCGGGCTGCTCGTCCGCTATGCCGCCAACGGCCGCACGCTGCTGCGCGGCGGAACGCCCGATTTCTACCGCGCCCTGACCGACAACGACGTCGGCGTCGGCGTCGAGCGCACCCATGCCGTCTGGAAGGCAGCCTCGAGCGATCGCACCGTCGAGGCTATCGAGCAGCACACATCGCCCGGCGGCGCCGACGTCACGATCCGCTACCGCATCGGCCAGGACGTCGCGCGTTTCGTCACGCGTTACGCGATGGCGGGCGACGGCAGCGTGGCGGTCGAGGGCAGCTTCACCCCGCTGCGCACCGATTTGCCCGATCCGCTGCGGATCGGCCTGGCCTATGCCATGCCCGCCAGCTTCGACACGCTCGAATGGTATGGCCGCGGCCCGCACGAAAGCTATGCGGATCGCAAGACCAGCGCGCCGATCGGCCTGTGGCGCGGAGCAATCGCCGAGCAGAACCACGATTACATGCGGCCGCAGGAAACCGGCAACAAGGTCGATGTGCGCTGGATGGAACTGTCGGATCACGTCGCCGGCGGCCTGCGCGTCCAGGGCGACGCGCCGATGTCGATGAACGCGCTCGCCTTCCCGTACGACGATCTGTCGCACCGCGCGCCGGGCACGCGCCGCAGCTCGGACATCGTTCCGCATGACGAGGTTTCGTTGATGATCGATGCAGTCCAGTCCGGGATCGGCGGTGATACGCAATGGGACCAGACCGGGCGAGCGCTCCCGCGCTACCGGATCGCGCTCGCGCCGCGCATCTTCGGCTTCCGGCTGACCCCGTTCAACGGCGCGGGCACCACCCCGACGCTCGCCCGGCCCGCGTCGGCGACGGGCGTGGCGGAGGTGATCCAGTGACCGCGCGCGTGCCCTCGCGGCTGCTCGCCGGCATGCTGCTCCTCTTGACCGGTGCCGCCGTCGCGTAGCAGGCCGCCACTCCGAGGCGGCCGAGCCACCCTCGGGCTCGGCATCTGGCACGACAACAAGCTGTGGACCTCGCGCAATTACACCCGCTACCGCGTCCTCAAGAACGCCCCCGATGCCGCTGACTTCGAGGTCGATTATGCGCCCTGGCCAGTCGATGTCGATCGCCGTGTATGGGAGACGCGCCGCTTCACGCTGCCGCTCGGCACGCAGTTCACGCGGATGGTCTCGACGCTGTCGTCGGACAAGCCGGGTCCGCTGATCGTCGACATCGGCATCGGCCGCCACACGATCGGCGCGAGCGAAGGCGCGCTGTCGGTCGACCGCGCGCACGGCGTCCGCTCTCTGGAGCGCCCAGGCTGGCGCGCATGGCGATCGCGCTCAAGGTCGAGCCGGGCAAGCCGTTCGTCTATTATTCCGGCTCGGCGTGGGACGAGGGCGTCGGCGGCCCTTGCACGCGCGGCGAGTGGGACCGCTACACCCTTAGCGCCCCCGTCGATTTTCGCGTGCCGACCGACCGCCGATAGGGGGGGAGACTCGATGAAGCGCCGCGATCCTGCGGCGAGCGCAGCGCACCGGCAATCGACCCATTCGCGGGCGCTCAAGCCAACTTCCGATGTCGATCAGGACCTCGCATTGCTATTTGATCGAGGCTGCGAACGACAAGGTGAAATTGGAATTCGCTGCCATATTGCCCGAGGGCGTGATGCGAATGGCGTTCACCAATGGGTCGTAGCCATTCGACGGGGCATACGACCAGGTCACCCCCTTGTCGTTCGAGTAGCTTATATTGGCAGCGGCGAGTGTAACCCCGCTCGTCCCGGAAACGAGCTTGACGGGCAACGCGGTGGTGCCATCGAAATTTGTGTTGAGGTAGGTTATCCCGGCGGGAAAGATGTCGGTAAGAATGATCGTACCCGGATCGACCGGACTGTTTCCAGTATTCGACACCGAAAACACGTAAACCACGTCAGTGCCGGGCAAGTTGTACGCCCCGAAATTTCCGGAGCGTGGCGCCGATGCTTTGGTCACCGACAGCGACGGCATCGGACATGCACTGATCGACGCAATACCAGCGCCCTGTTGACCCGTCGTGGTTTCGCCCGACTGGAACGGATAGTTTCCGTACCGCAGCACGACCGTCGTGACGGGTTGCGCAAACGTCGCAGTGATCGTGCCGTCATCGGAATTGTTGTTCGAAGCGCCGGTGCCGGCCGCCTGCGTCGCAGCGAGCGTTACCGGCGCAGTCGTGGCGCCTGACGTGAGCGCGGATCCGGTTGCCGTCCGTGGCGCCGTTGCGCCGTTGCCGTTCCCCCACGGGGTGGTGAGCACGGGCGTATAGGTGGTCGCGCCGCTCGCCCCCGTTATCATGATCCAATCCCGATACTGGTTGAGCGTGAAATCGATATCGTGTGTGACGACCGAGAAGTCGCGAATTGGCGTGGAGAATGTGAAGGTCACCGTGATGACCCGCGTTCCGCTGGTCAGGTCGGTGGTCCGGCCCGCAAAAATTCCGCCGAAGACGAGGTCGCGTTTGGTCGCATCGGGGCCGGTGATCAACGTCCCGATCGCCGGCATCTGCGTGTTCGCAATGGCCGTCGAGCTCAGGCCGTTCTGCGCAATCGCCACGGAAAAGGGCAGCGAAGCGCCAGCGCTGCTGACGGCGGTGTAGGCATAGGTGGAACCGTAATTGAGCGTCGCCGCCGGCTGGTTGGCGAAGGCGAAAGTGTACTGGCTCGCGGCATCGCACGAGGCGTGCGCCACCGCGGGCGCCACAAGCGCCATGAGCGCGGCAAAAACCCTTTTCATCGACCCGATAGTCCCAGGAAAGCGAAGCGCGTCTGATCGAACTTCAGACGTGCGGTGAGGAATGCGCCATGATGCGTCGACCGCTCCGCCGCAAAGTCGCGGTCGGCAAAGCCGGAAAAATTCCAGCCGGCGGTGACCAGCATATTGGCGGCCGGGCGAAGTCCGATCACCGGGCCGACGGCATAGGCCAGGGTGCCCCCGTCGAGATCGCCGCGTGCGGTTGCGTGCACCCCGACTTCGAGCCAGTCCGCCAGGCCGAGATGTCCGTCGAGCCCCGCCACGGCGGTCACGCCGCGAAGGTCATAGCTCGCGATCCGGTCGCTGGTATAGCGCGCGGCGAGGAAGATGCCGATCTCGCTGCGCTGATACAGGCCGGTTTCGTCGCGGCCATACGGCGCCCAATCGAAGGACAGGCTGCCGAGCAACCGGCCGGAACGCGCATCGCCGGTGACGAGCAACACGCCGCCGCCGGGCGCCGTCGCACCCCTGACCGCGCCGCTCACACTGTCGGCGCGGTATTCGAGCTTGGCCAAGAACGCGACCTGACGGGATGCAGGCCGCGATGCCGCCGACACAGCGACGTTGGCGACGCTGGTGGTGGTGCCCCCGACCTGGACACGCGACCAGGTCGCAAGGCCGCCGAGTGCCTGCCCCTCGCCAAGCTGACGCAGCAAGCCAAGCGTCAGGGCGGCCCGGTCACCGAGCGAGCCGAGACGATATTCGGCACGCGCCGTGCTGCTCCACCGGCCGCCGCGATAGCCCAGCCCCAACGTCAGCGCGGTAAAATCCTCGGTCAGCGTCGCACCGTTGCCGACGAAACCACCGCTGGCGACGGGCTGTGCGGCGGTGACGACCGTCGCCGGATCGATCCCGCCGAGCGTACGGTTGCCATCGATCGTCGCATCGATCGTCCAATGCTTGCCGAGCTCGAACGATTGCGCGAGACCATAGGCTGCGTAGCTGCGCCGGCCATATTCGCTCAGCATCTGATCCGACACGCTGCTCGTGATACGGCCGCCGGCCCAGGGCTTCAGATCGAACCCGAGCCGCGCGGTCCGTGCATCGATCTTGTCGCCATGCGCCAACTCGTACGTGCCGACCAGCGTGACGGAATCGTTCAGCGCGAAGCGCGCCCCGGCGCGGTGGCGTTGCGGGAAGTCGATGCTGCCGGCATTGCCCAAGGCAAGACTGCTGCTCGCATCGAGCTCCAGTCGATTGTCGAACAGCCGCTGCGTCGCGCCACCCTCGATCAGCGTCGAGACCGCCGCGCCGCCATTGGCGAGGCGATCCTCCGCATGCGCCAGCGCGATGCGAAAATCGGTCCGCGCGCCGCGATAGTCGAGCCGCAGCTGCGCCGCGCGGCGGGTGGTCGCATCGACCAGGCTAGCGTCGTTCCACACGCTCGCCGTTGCGGAGAGCTGTTCCGTGACTTTGGCGCGAAGATCGGCGCCGATCTTGCGGCGGCCACGTTCGGCGCCGTTTTGCTGGCCAAGCCCGAAGCCAAGATCCTGTTGCCGCGCATAGCCGAGCAGATCGAAGCGTCGATCATGATGCTCGACCTCGACCTGCCAGGCCATTCCGCTGCTCTGGCCGGGCTGGCTATTCGCGGCGCCCGACAGCGACCGATTGCCCCGGCTGGCGGCGAGTTCGGCGCGGATCTCGGTGTCGCGCGCAAACCGCAGGCGGAGATCGGTCGCGATCAGATCGGTCCGCCCCTGATCGCCGTCGTCGTGCAGCACGGTGGCCCCGACGCGCAGCGCGCCGCCCCTGCCATCATACCGCACGCGCGCGCCGCCATTGAGCGCGCCGGAATCGTCCCGATCGACCTCATAATCGGCGACGATGAACTGCGGGTTCAAGTCACTCGACCGGCTCAGGACGGGCGCCGAGAAACGGATCGTTCCGGCAGCATAATCGATATCGTAATCGACGAAACGAGTCAGCGCGCGGCGGTCCATGATCCGCTCGGAGCGCAACCGGTCGCGGACTTCGATGACGATCTGCTCGCTATTGGCGAGCACGTCGCGCGACGCCAGCGCATAGGGGCCAGACAGGCCGTTGCCCTGGATCTCGTCGCGGCGATGGCGAGTCGCGATGCGGGCGGCAAAACCGCTGGCGGCAAGGCGACGGCCCCGCGCTTCCGCCTTGAAGCCGGTCGCCGTCCGAGTGTAGCGGCCGAGCTCGGTTTCGCCGAAGCCCGTCTCGAAATCACCGAACAGCGCATAGAACTGGCGCCGCTCAAGCTTGACGTAGAGCTTGCGCGTCGATGCCGCGTCGAACCTTCGCTCGGAGCGATCGGCATAGATCGTATAATAAGTGTTGGGGTCGATCGCGCCCGAAAGGCGCTGATCCTCGCGCCGCTTTGCGCTGTCATAGGCGAGCGTCAGCAACCATTTTCCCAGAATTCGCCCCTTTGCGTAGAAGGCGATCCGACCGTCGGCGCGGATCTTGTCCGCACGCTCGATCGCTTCGATATGGCCTGCCAGCCCCGCGCGGTCGACACCGGCCTCGGCCAAGCCAACGATGGTCCAGGCGCGGGCGCCTGGTTCGAGCCATGTCTCGACTTGCTGCGAGCGGACGGTATCGCGATCGCGGAAGCTGAACGTGATCGTGACGGCGCCGCTCACCGTGGTCGGGGCGAGCGCGATATAGGCGATGCCGTCGTCGCCCGTCACGTGCCACACGGGTTTGGCCCGGCCGAGCCCGGTCAGCGCGCGTGCCTGTTCGGCGTCGATCTCCATCGCCGTCGCATAGGGCGCAGACACGGCGATATCGCCGACGGTCCCGGCGTGAACCGGGCGGCCGTCGCGATCGATGAGGCGGACCGCGAGGACCGGGCGGCGGACGCCATCGGCGACGAGCACGGATTTTTCGGGCAGATACTGCGCGCGCGCCGCCGTTCGCACGAAATGGACGTCGCGCGACAGCGTCGTGACCAGCGCGCCGTCGCTGCCACGGACTTCGGCGGTCAGATGCGTCGTACCGTCGCCGAGCGGCACCCCGCGCCACATGCTGACGGCGAAGCGCTGCGCCGCTTCGGTGCGGCTCCCGTCGAACGCGACGGGATCGACCGGCGTGCCGTTCGCGAACAAGGTGAGTTTCTGGCCTGGCAGATGGCGGATTGCGACGCGCACCGCTGGCGCCCGCGGGTTGTGGTCGGGTTCCGGGAAGAGCCAGGAAATATCGGCTTTGCCATCGGCGAACCAGTCGCGCTCGCCAGCGGCGGCGACGCGGTCCGAGACGGGTTCTGGTACATCAGTGCGCGTCACCCCGGGCTGTGCCGAAATCACGGCGTGGAAATCGGCCGTGACGAGCGCCCCGCCCTGCCCTTCGACAAAGCGCGAAATGGCGCTGCCCGCCGACCGCGTGCTGCGCACGCAGTCGACGAAGCTGCTCCCTGGGGGAAAGGCTGGTCGGATCGACCTGCACCACATGCCGCCCCGGCAAAACGCCCTCGAAATGATAGCGGCCATCGCGGTCGGTGATCGCGTAGCTGCCATCCTCCAGAAAGACGCGCACGTCTGCGATGCCTGCCGCAACCCGCGGGATCGCGGCGCACCCGCCCGCCATGATCCGGCCGACGATCGTCATGCGTGCCGCGATCGTGTCGCGATCGATCCTGACGGCGACGCTGGCATTGCTCTCTGCGCCACGCACGTCGATCGTCCGGGCGCGGTTGAGCGCTTGCCCTGCCGGGGCATCCGGCCGAACCTGCAGGACATAGGTAAGCGTGCGCTGTGCGCCCGCCGCGATCGTCCCGAGATCGACGGTGATCGTGCGTCCGTCCGCGGCAATCGTCACCGCGGCGGGATCGCTCGCTCCATCGACGCGGATCGTGTCGGGTCGCAAACGCATGACCATCGGCAGGATGTCGGTCAGGATGACGCCGCGCTTGGCATGCGTCGTGTCCGGATTGCGCGCCGTGATCGTGTAAACGACCCGATCGCCCGGCGATGCCACGCCGCGCGACGCCGTCTTGGTGAGGTTGATAGCCACAGGCGGCCGGTCGAGCGGAATGTCGATCCGAACTTCCGCCGGTCCGCTCTGCGTAAACACCTCGCCATAAGACGCGCCGTTGACGACAAAGGGCTGACCAACGGGTCGGAGCAAGGTGGCGAACTGGATCGGCGTCAAACTCGATGGTGCCACATAGGGCGCCGGGGCCTCGACCTTGAGGCGATAGCGTCCAGCGTTGGCCTGTGGGAAGCGATACTCGCCCGGCGGCAGCGCGTACGTCTGTCCGGCGCCATCGGTCACGGTTTGCCCGGTGATGATGCTCGACGGATATCGCGTCTTTCCATCGGCGGCGTACACCACCGCGGGCAGGCCCGTCACGGCATCAAGCATCGTGACGCGCGCGCCCGAGACCGGAGTGCCGTCTTCGCTGTCGAACGCCACTCCGGCGGGATCCACCAGAGTGTCGATGATGGCCGTTGCGATCGGCTTCTGCGTGCCGTCGCGACGGCATTCGATCGAGATCTTGTCGTCCGCGCTGAGGCTCAGGGCGCAATCGCCGGTGGCGAGCGCGGGCGGCGCGGCACGCGTGGCGATGATTCCGACGAATTCGCCACTGTTCACGGCGTTTTCGGACACGACGAGCGTTTCGCGATCGCCACTCGTCGTCACCAGGGTGACCGTGACGGTATCGATCGCTTGGGGATCGCGGTTCGCACTCGGCGCCGCCAGCTTGAAGATCAACGGTTCGCCGGCCCGAACCTCCGTCGAGGGCGTAACGCCGCCGATCCCGGCTGCGCTTGCCGGACCGATCGGCGCGGCCGCTTCCGGGGCGACGGCCTGACACAGCGGCGTCCGCACCGAAAAGACGAGCGGCGAACCGACGTCTGGACGGTAGGTGGTCAGCGTGACCGCTATAGCCTCGACAGTAACGGTGACCGGATTGGAGGCGATGCTGCCGTTGGACCAGTCAGCCCGCGCGACATTCTCGATCCGCGTCTGCGCCTGGCATGCGCTTGCCAGCGCGGCGCAGCACGCCACGATCGCCACCATCCATGCACACAGAATCAGAAAGAGTTTGCGCATCTCGATTTCAAGACAGGAGCGGGTCCGCCGGTGGCTCCGGGTCGAAGCAAGGATTTGAACCACCGGCGAATTTCGTCAGTTTATGGTCGCGCGGAACAGCAGGGTGCGGGCGTCGCCCGCAGCGACGCTCGACAGCGTTCCCGTGATGGTGCCGGAGGCGAAGCTGCCACCGCTCGCGCCATCCGCATTGCAGGTCGATCCCGTCACGGTTCCGTTGAGAAAGATGCCGAACGACGAGAGGTAGGTGATCGTGGTCGGCAAGACGTCCGCCAGCGCCACGTTGGTGGCATTTGCACCGCCGGCCGCATTGGCGACCGAAATGCAATATTCGATCGTCGCGCCCGGGATCATCTTGGGGTTGGTCGTGCCGTTGAAGGGATCGCTGACGATCCGGCTGACCTTGGTCACGCTCAACGCGGCGGCAAAGACGGTGTAATCGTTCTTTGCCGAATACGCTGCGTCTCGCGCGGCGTCTGTCGCGCCGGCACTGTCGGCGAACACGGTATCCATGCCAGCGGTATTGCTGCCGGTGGTCTGCACCAGGGCATTACCCTGGGTCCCTGCCGTGCCGCCTTCGCGCCCGGTCGCGGTCAACGTCACTGCAGCGACATCATTGGTGGCGCGGCCGAGCGGGATGTCGGCAACGACGAACACCGTCTTGGACGTGTCGGCTGCCAGCTCGTCGAGATAGGTGACCTGGCTGTCGCCGGCATCGTAGACGCCGTTGGCGTTCGTATCGACGTAGATGCGCAGATTGGTCGCGTCGAACGTGTCGGTGTTCGAATGCGCTCCGGCGCCCCCCGTCTGCTGCGAAACGGCCAGCGCGAAGTCGAGCGTGGCGTTGGACGTATTGGTGACCGAGAACGCCGTGACCGCGGCGAGTTGTCCCGGTGAAACCTGAGTGGTCGACGTTCCGACCGCCGCAACCACGAGATTGACCTTGCGGTCGACGGTGAAGCTGTCCGACGCAGCAATCTGGTTCTGGGCGACGCCGCCCACTTGGTAGTTGACCTGAACCGTGTTGGTGATGGTCGATCCGGCCTGAGTCCCGGCCGCGAATGCGGGAGTAGAGCCAAGTACGGCGAGCGCGACAAGGCTCCCCGCGCCCAGCAGGGTGCTGGCACGTGTCATGATAGTCTCCGATTAGGGTGTGCGCGCCTTGCCCCGCCGGCGCGCGCAGCGGTTGGTTAGCGGACGATGCCGCGGTACTTCAGAGACCCACTCGCGCCCGGCGCGATGCTGGGCAGCGTCCAGCGCAAATGGGTAACGTCGGTTGCTTGAGCCTGTCGTGGTGCGACACCCGCAACCGCGATCCGGAGCGCGGCAAGCGCCCCGAAGGTGCGCCCCCCGTCGACCGACACCTGTGCTCCAGGCGTACTGTCGCCGGTGAAGATGACGCCGTTCGGCACAGGGTTGGTCACGACGAAGTGCACGACCGGCTGGGTGGTGACGTTGCGATAATTCGTCGCCAGGATCAGCCGATCACCGGGGACCACGTGTTTCGCGTCCGACACCACGGTTTCCGGATGCCCGTTGGTCAGGACCGTTTTCTCGGTCGCCACGGTGCTGCTGAGCGACACCGCGTTGGTCGCCGCAACGGCGACCACGGGCAAAGCGACAGCAGCGAGAAGAGCAAAGAGTTTCATAGCGATCATCCTCAATTGATGCGGGTTTTGAATTCGACGGTGTGGGTCGTTCCGGCGGTCTGCGCGCCCAGCGCGACATCGATGCCGGCGCTCGACGCAGTCCCGAGGTCGGCGTCGGCGGCATCCGACAGGGTGGCGCCGTCGAGCGTGAGCGAGCTCGCCTGGTAGCCGGTGCCCGCGGGAATCGCGTCGATCACATGCAGGCCCGCAACGCTGTCCGAGCCCGTCACGGTCGAAACCAGACGCCAGGTAATGATCGATCCCGGCACGGCGCGTGTGCCCCCGAACGGATCGGCCACCGTTGCCGACTTCACCAGGTTGACGGTCCCGCGGCTGACGACAAATCCGCTCGTACCGTCACGCAGCGCGTGGGTCGCGCCTACGACGGCGTCGCCGCCGCCCGTGCCCTGCGCGGCGAACAGCGTTCCCGGCGCCCCGCTGCCGGTCGTTGCTGTAGCGCTCAACCGGACGAGGCCATGCTTTGCATCAAGAGCGTCGGCCGGGATCGAGGAGACGACGAAGACGGTGACGCCGCTTTCCGGCGCCAGCACCGGCGTTGCGCCACCCGCTGCGACCACCGCATCGACCCCCGGCTCGTACTGGCCGTTGCCGTTCGTATCGATCGCGAGCTGGGTGATGGTGGGATCGAACGCGTTGCCGGTCACGGTCCCGACAGCCGCCAGCGCGAAGCTTTCCTCACCGTTGCCCTTGTTGGTGACCGTGAAGGCCAAGACCTGCGCCAAGCTCCCCGCCGTCGTCGCCACGTCGGCCGTTTCCCGCGCCGCCACCGCCACGTCGAGCATCTCATCGACGCGGATCGAAACGGTGTTGGACGTGATCGTCGCTTGCGTCCCGCCCTCGGGATAGGTCGCGGTCGCGCTGTTGTTGATGATTGTTCCGGCCTTGACGCCTTCGGCGTGGACGGGGGACGCGAAGACCAGCGTCAGCGCGGTCATCGCGACCGCGGGAATGCCAGCGCAGCGGGGCGTCGAAGCGAGCAGAAAGGAGGTGTTTTTTGTCATAGCCAGGCCATTCACGGCCGAACCCGTTAAGCCTATCTTGCCATCCGGCGGCTTCATCCGAAAAGACGAGATCGCCAAACCGATGACTAATCCTTTCAGATCAGCGATAGACACATTAGCGGTACGGCTGCGGATTCTTGCCGGAACCGCCGCAGTTGGATCGATAAACGAATCGTTACCCCGGGGCCCAGAGACCTATGACAACGCCACCCTCGATCCTTGTCGTCGACGACCATCCGATCTGCGCAGCGGCGCTATCCATGGCTTCACGCGCGGTCGATGGCGAGGCGGTCGTGACGACGGTAAGCACCATGACGGAAGTCGAGACCGCGTTGCGGGAAAGGCGTTTCGACCTCGTCTTGCTCGATCTGATGCTGCCGGACGTGAATGGACTTTCCGGGCTCGCCATGGTGCGCTCGCTTTCGTCGGCAACCCCTGTCGCCATCGTTTCCGGTCGCGACGACATGACGACGATCCGGCAAGGCCGCGGCCTGGGCGCGAAGGGCTTCATTTCGAAATCTGCCGAAATCGACGAGATGATTGCGGCGATCAGGGTGATCCTGGCGGGTGGCCAGTGGTTCCCCGATGCCGCAATGGCGGACGGGGCGGGAACCGAGCACGAAGATCTGGCGCGACGCCTCGGGGAGCTGTCGACCGCACAACTCCGCGTGCTGCGGGCGATTGCGGGCGGGCAGCAGAACAAGCAGATCGCCTACGAGCTCGGGCTGGCCGAGCCGACGATCAAATCGCACCTCGCGGCGATCTTCCGCAAGCTGGCCGTCGGCAACCGGACGCAAGCCGTTCTTGCCTTCCAGGCGCTCGAAGCGCGCGGCGACGAAACCCCCTAGGAGAGAGGATCCGAGAGCGACATTGCGGCATCTTCGGACAGGACGCTTTCGATCGCTTCGCGCGTCGCTCTGCCCGTCGCCGCCAGCTGGTTGCTCCTATCGCTGCGATCGTCGGAAGCGCGTTCGATCGAGCGGCACAGTCCGGCCAATCGCGCCGCACCGACGGTCGTTGCCGCGCCTGCCAGCGCATGGGCTTCTTGCGCGACTCGCGCGCGATCGCCCGCTTCAAGCGCTTGGACGAGGGTTTGGATCGACTGATCCAAGGTGTCAGCCATCATGCCAAGCAAGACGTGCGTATCGTGCATCCCCACCGACGATCGCAGCATGCTCAGATAATCGATATCGATCAGCGGTTCGGCCTCGGCGCCGCTCCGATCGACGATGGGCTGCACCGCATCCGCTTTCTGGAGAAGCTCGCCGACGATGCGCCGCAAATCTTCCACTTTGAAGGGTTTGCGAAGATACGCGCTTGCGCCTGCATCCATCGCGAGCCGGGCGTGCCAATCGCTCCGGCGCGCGGTGAGCATGAGCACCGGGATCGCCTGAAACCGCGGCGAAGCGCGCAATTCCTGCAAGATCGGCAGGCCACCTTTTCCGGGTAGCGCGCAATCGAGAATGATGAGATCCGGATCGTTTTCCCAGAGACAATCGATCGCGTCCAAACCATCCGCGACGGGAATGACGGTGTGCGCCGCGCTTTCCAGCGCCCGCGCAACGATTTCTTGTACCAGTTCGTCGTCCTCGACAATTACGATCGTCGCCATCCATCTTCCTTGAAATGTGGTGCAAGCTCGGCTCACCCGACCGCTGGATCCGATCTTCGCAGCCGTGTCATTCCAGCGCTTAGAAACGCCAGCTTTTCCGGGACGGGAAGCCGCGCCAGCGTCTCGGCGAATTCGGCAGCGATTTCGCCGATGCCGTCGTCATCGAAGAACCCCGCACTGCCGGCGAGCTTGTGGAGCTCGTCCTGCAATTCGTCCGCGGTCTGCGGATCCAGGTCTCCGGCCGCGACGACGGTCTCGATCCTGGCGATCAGGCGGTCGGTCCGATCCGCGAATTTCTTTGCGAGCGCGCTGCTGACTCGAAATGGAGCGGCATCCCCGGGTGCCGGATCTGGCGCACGCCGGTATTTCTGGATCACGGCGCGAAGGGCGTCGATCGTAATCGGCTTGCTGAGATGATCCTGCATCCCGGCTTTACGACACATCTCGACGTCCGACTCATAGGCGTTGGCCGTCAACGCAACGATCGGAAGCATCGCGGCATCGATCCCCGCGGCCCGGATGCGCTGCGTGGCGTCGACGCCGTTGAGCGTCGGCATCTGCATATCCATGAGGACCAGATCGAACCCCTCGCCCGACCTGATCATCTCATCGACGGCGGCCACGGCGACGGCACCGTTTGGCGCGATGGTGGTCTTGCACCCGAGCCGAGCCAACATCGCTTTGACCAAATGCTGATTGATCTCATGATCTTCGGCAACCAAGATATTCAAGCCCAAGTCAGACGAGACGGCATCGCTCTGCTTCGCCTGATCGGCAGTGCGTGCAATTCGTGCCTGGTCTTCGGCCACGCGGAGCGGAAGCGCGAGGGTCAGCGTCGTGCCGACGGCTTTCGTGCTGTTGAGGGTCAGCGTTCCGCCCATCAGCTGCGCCAACTCCGCGCTGATGCTGAGGCCAAGCCCGCTCCCGCCGAACCGCCGCGCCGTGCCGTCCTCGGCCTGCACGAATTTCCCGATAACGGCAGCCTGCCGGTCCTCGTCGATGCCGATACCCGTGTCTTCGACACTGAGCGAAAGCATTGCGCCCTGCACCTCGGCCCGGATCGTGATCGATCCGACCGTCGTGAACTTGATCGCATTGCCCAGCAGATTGAGGATGATCTGCCGCAAGCGCAGCCCATCGCCGATGATGTTCGAGGGAACGCCGTCGGCCATTGAGAAGGTGATCGGCAGCGATTTCCCGAGCGCGAGCGGCGCCATCAGTTTGATGCACGCGCCGACGAGATGTGGCAGGTCGACCACATCGTGAAAGATGACCAACTGCCCCGCCTCGATCTTCGTCAGATCGAGAATGTCGTTGAGCAAGCGCATCATGGCGGTGCCGGAGTCGGCGATGAGTTCGACCTTGCGCCGCTGGTCGGGGGTCAGCGTATCCGCGAGCAGCAACTCGGTAAACCCGAGCACACCGTTCATCGGCGTCCTGATTTCGTGGCTCATATTGGCGAGAAAGCTCGTCTTCGCCTCGGCAGCGCCCTCCGCGGCGGCGAGCGCGCGCTCGAGATCGAGTTCCAGGCGCTTGCGTTCGGATATGTCGCGCACCGAAACGATGATCTCCGAAGGCAATCCCGTCGCCGGATCTCGCACCAAGCCGCTGTTCGCCTCGAGCCACACCCAGATCCCGGGCCGGTCAATCGGCTCGGCCCGATACGCGACGATCAGTTGATCCTGATCCCCCGTCGCAAGCCGCTTATACTGCGCATTGACCCGTGCTGCATCATCGGGATGGAATCTGGTCAACATGTTCCGGCCGATGAGGCCTGCGGGATCGACGCCAAGCAACCTGACGACCGAAGGCGACGCGTAGATGCACGTTCCGTCGAGGCTTAGCCGAAATACGGCATCGGTGGCGTTCGCGGCCAACAGGCTGAGCTGCTCCTCGCGCTCGCCGAGCGCCTTCTCCGCCAGCTTGCGCTGGGTGATGTCGATGTTGACGCCGATATAGCCCACCAGGCTGCCATGCTCGTCAATCTCGGGTTCGCTGATCACTTCGACCCAGCATGTGCGACCATCACGGTGCTGAAAGCGAAATTCGCTCCGCAGACCGATGCGCTGTTCGACTGCGCCGATCCAATCCCCGAAGAGCCGATCCCGATCATCGGGGTGGATCGCCGACGCCCAACCGCTCCCGAACGCCTCGGCTTCGACCAACCCCGACAATTTCAGCCATGCGTCGTTGACATAGGTGCAGTTGCCCGATGAATCGGTTCGGAAGATGCCGGCCGGCGACAGGCTGGCCAGCGTCTCGAAAAGGCGTTTGCTCTCGGCAAGGTCGATCTGCGACTGACGCTCTTCGGTAATGTCGATGACTGCGCCGATGAACCCCGTCAGGCTACCTTGGTCGTCGAATTCGGCGCTGTTGACCGTTTCGACCCACATCTCTCCGCCATGGGCGCGCTTGAACTTCGATTGGCGGACGCGGACTTCGCCCGGAACGAAGCCGATCCATGCCGGCCGCTCGATAAAGGGCGTCGGATCGGCCAAGGCCCGCATCCACCCATTGCCCAGCGATTCCTCGAAACTGAGACCGACCTTGGCGACCCACTCGCGATTGACGTAGGTGACGTTGCCGTCGGCGTCGGCCCTGAAAATGCCGATCGGGGCCGATTCTGCCAGGCGCCTGAAGCGCGTCTCGCTGTCCTCGAGCGCCCGCTTCGCGGTTACGCGCGCCGTCACGTCTCGCACCGAGTCCGAGATTTCGAGCAGCTTGCCCGCGCGATCCCAATGGAATTTCGGGCGTGCTTCGAGCCACCGCGCCTCGCCCGCCTTGGTGAGCGCGCGATATTCGATCGTCCGTCCGTCCCCCGCGGCCGATGCCGCCCTGAACGCTTCGGCGACGCGCGCGTGATCATCCGGATGCATGAACGCAAACGGGGTTTTGCCGATCAGGTCGTCGGGTGCGTAGCCGAGCAAATCGGTGACCGACGGGGAAACGTAGCGAAAGATGCCGTCTGCCCCATAGAGCGCGATCACGTCGCTGACATTGTCTGCGAGCAGCCGGTAATGGCGCTCGCTCTCGGCGACGCAGGCGGCGGCCAGATGTTGCGCGGTAACGTCCTGGAATACGCCGAAGAGCGACGTCGTTTTGCCGCTGGCATCGGCGGAGCACTCGGCGCGCGCGATCACGTGACGGATTTCTCCGTCGGGCCGGCGGATCCGCAATCCGAAATCATACCCTTCGCCGGTTTCGACCGCGTTCGCGACGAACCGCGTCAGCGTTTCGCGGTCGTCCTCATGGTATAACTTCTGGATTGCCTCATAGTCCGGGACCGCTTCGGAAACTGGAAGACCGTGAATTCGGAAGACTTCGTCAGACCAGATGACTTTTTGCGCAACGAGATCGAAGCGCCAGTGGCCGACGCCGGACATCGCCTCGGCGGTCCGTAACAGGCGGTTCTGCTCGTCGAGGATCGACCGTGCCTTCGACAGTTCGAGCTGGTCGACGACCAGTTGCGCAAGCGACCGAAGATAGTCGATATCCGCCTCGCTGGGGCGCGGCCTGGGCTCCGTATCGATGACGCACAAGGTGCCGAGATTGTGCCCGTCCGACGTCGTCAGGACAGCCCCAGCATAAAAGCGGATAGCGGGCGCGCCCAAGACCAGCGGGTTGGTGTTGAACCTGGCGTCGGCAAGCGCGTTCTCGACCACCATGACCGAGCCAGGGGCCAGATTGATCGCATGATCGCAAAAGGCCCAATCGCGCGGCGTCTCACCGACGTCGAGGCCGATGCACGCCTTGAACCACTGGCGCTGTTCGTCGATCAACGAAACCAGCGCGATCGGCGCCTTGAAATACCCCGCTGCAAGCTTCGCGATCCGGTCGAAACGGTCTTCGCGCTCAGTTCCCAGAATGGCGTGTTCTCGAAGCGAGGCGATCCGTAAATCTTCGGCCGTCGGTATCATCGGGATTGGCATAGCGACGTTTGGAGCATCGGGCGCCATGAGTGTGTGGTCGGATATGGCGTCGCGGCGCCGCCGGGACTGCGCCTATTCATCGCCTTGTCAGGAAGGTGCCGCATACTCGCCCCTACGGATAATTACCTAACGACGTGCCGATAAATGGTTAACAAATCATGCGACTGCATGTCTTGCCGGATGCACCGGGTTGGTGAGCCAAAGCCGCCCCTGTGTACGCCCCCCGTGTACATACGATTTAACGCCGATTTACGGCGGCGGCGATATCACCGCCACGGTCGCATGGGAATTGATGGCGAACGATTGACCGGCAAAGAGCCGTGCGTGTTGGACGAATTCCTCGACAGCACCAGCGAGCTTCGAGGCAAAGACGGCTTCGGTCAGCTGCACACCAGCATAAAGCTCCACCTCGACCAGACAGTCGATCAAGCGGAAGGCACCGACACGGGCGGTCGCGTTTCGTAGCAAATGCGCCTCTTGACGGGCGCCCTTCAAGTCACCCGCGCCGATCAACAGATGGAGCCGGTCTCCGATCTTTTCGGTCCAGTCTGCGAGTTCGGACAACAAGGCATTGCGACCTGCAGCGCCGACGGATCGATCGAGCTCGGCGATCAGATCGTCGTCAAAAACAAGCGCGTTCAACGCTGACGCACAATCGATGCGAAGGTCAGCTGGATCGGCCCCTGGGCCAGGCGCGTCTGAATACCTCCATCGACGTCTTTGAACGATCTGTTAAGCATAGCTGACGGAACTTGCCGACAACCTCTAAGAGTCCGTTTGGAAAATCACGGATGGGCGTTTCTGCGTAGCATGAGTCCGCCCATGGCGACCATGATCATGGCCTG